>JAYVGE010000133.1:0-4458 GCA_043772515.1 Flavobacterium sp.
GAAATCGCAAAAGAAATGGCTGGTTTATTTTTTTTTATGCAAATTTTTAAATTACTTCCAGAAAAAACAAGAAACAGTATTTATGATTATATTGCGAAAAACAGATACAAATGGTATGGCAAAAAAGAAAGTTGTATGTTACCTACACAGGAATTGCAATCTAAATTTTTATAATAGCGTTTATACACAACTGAGGGATTAGTACTTTAAAGGGTTTGTTTTTAAGATACTTTTTATTCAAAAAAAGCTTACTATTTTTAAACTCTAATACTACAACAAGGTCTTTTTTTCAAGTCCTTAATTTATTCAAAAAACTTAGTATGTATAAACTTTAGTAAATACATACTTTATTTTTTACACTTTATTTTCTAAATATACGCACCAATGACAACCCAATTATTGCATACAACCCTTAAAGAAAATTTTGGTTTTGAAAATTTCAGACCCAATCAAGAAGCAATTATAAATACTATCGTTGCTGGTCAAGATACACTAGCAATAATGCCAACAGGTGGCGGAAAATCTATTTGTTTTCAATTGCCTGCTTTGCTTTTTCCGGGAATTACAATCGTAATTTCTCCTTTAATCGCATTGATGAAGGATCAAGTCGACAGCTTGAAAGCAAATGGAATTGAAGCTTGTTTTATCAATAGTAGTCAAAGTACAGCCGAACAGCAAATGCATATTCAGAACCTAAAAGACAACAAAGTCAAACTAGTTTATGTGGCACCAGAGAGTTTGTCGTACCTTGACTCAGCATTTAGTCAACTTACCATAAGCTTAATTGCGATAGACGAAGCGCATTGTATTTCGGCTTGGGGTCATGATTTTCGTCCGGCTTATACCAATTTGGGATACCTCAAAAATCGCTTCCCTACTACTCCAATATTAGCTTTGACTGCGACTGCTGACAAAGCTACTCGTAAAGATATTAGTGATCAATTAAACTTAAATAATCCCAAAGTATTTGTTGCTTCTTTTGATAGAAAAAACCTAAGTTTAGAAGTTCGTCCTGCGCTCGATAGAGTAAAACAAATTATAGATTTCATTCAAGAAAAACCGAACGAATCCGGAATTGTTTATTGTTTGAGTCGAAAAACTACCGAAGAACTTTCCGAAAAATTGCAAAAAGCAGGTATTAATGCAAAAGCATATCATGCTGGTTTAGACAATGCAACTCGCTCAAAAACACAGGATCAATTTATTAATGACGATTGCCAAGTAGTTTGCGCTACGATTGCTTTTGGGATGGGTATAGATAAATCGAATGTTAGATGGGTAATCCATTATAACTTGCCTAAAAATATCGAGGGCTACTACCAAGAAATTGGGCGTGCTGGTCGAGATGGATTGCCTTCTGAAACCGTTTTGTTCGAAAGTTATGGTGATGTAATTCAATTACAAAAATTTGCTTCGCAAGGACTCAATGCCGAGGTACAATTGGCAAAATTAGAACGAATGAAACAATATGCTGATGCTTTGAGTTGTCGTCGGAAAATATTACTTTCTTATTTTGGAGAATTGGTTACCGAAAATTGTGGTAATTGTGATATTTGCAAAAATCCACCCGCCTTTTTTGATGGAACCGTAATTGCCCAGAAAGCATTGTCGGCGATAACTCGTTTGCAAGAATCGGAACCTTTGCCTGTGATTGTAGATTTTTTGAGAGGTTCGAAAAACGCCTCTATTTATGACAAAGGGTATCAAAACTTAAAAACGTATGGCGTAGGTACCGACCTATCTTGGTACGATTGGAACCAATACATGATTCAATTAATTAATTTAGGTTATTGTGAAATTGCTTTTCATCAACAAAATAAAATTAGACTGACAGTCTTTGCCAAGAAAGTATTGTACGAAGCAGAAAAAGTGCAATTGACCACCGTTCAAAAAATTAATTTTGACAAATCCGAAAAGAAGGAGCCAAAAAGTAAAACAGTTCCGAATTCCCTTTTTGAAACACTTAGAAAACTACGGGCAACAATTGCAAAAGAAGACGAAGTTCCTGCTTATATTGTTTTTAGCGATGCAGCTTTGCGTCAAATGGAAACCATTAGACCAATGAGTGATTCTGAATTTATGACAATCGACGGAGTTGGAAAAGCCAAATTAGAAAAATATGGTGATGCTTTTATCAAAGCAATAATTGAATTTCAAAAAGATAAAATCCCTAGAAAAAAGAAAGAAGGAAACACATACAAAGAAACATTAGAATTGTACCAAAATGGTATTTCTATTGTCGAAATTGCAGAAAAAAGAAAACTTGCCCTAACAACAATTATCTCACACATGACCAAGCTTTATCTTGATGGATTAGCGTTTGATTGGAGTTCGTTTATTAGCAAAGAGGAAACTCAGAAAATAAAAGAAGCCAAACAAACCTTGGTTCTTGAAACTCCAAATGCTTTAAAGCCTTACTTTGATTATTTTGAAGAACAAATGTCCTACGAAAAAATAAGAATTGGTTTGGCTATTATTGAGAAAGAAGACAACGTATAATTTATAAAAAAAAGGAGCTAATCCTTTTAGAATAGATTAGCTCCTTTTTATGTCATCTGAAAAATTACAAATATCTTTCTTCAAAAACTTTTTGGTGGTGTTTTTGATGCCCAATGGTAATAAAACCGATAGCTCTGACCGAAACTTCGGCATTGGAAGCAATTCCTATTCTAGTCAATTGCCCTTGAGAAAAACTTTTGTACAACAACAACGTCGCGTGTCGTATGGCAGAAAACTCTGTTAATAAATCTTGAATACTCCTATTGTTTGCATCTGTATTTTCTACATATTCATTTTCTTCAAAACTAGGTAATGGTGTTTTATCATTCCTAGAAATTCGTAATGCTCTGTAGGTAAAAATTCTTTCGGCATCCATTAAATGCTGAATAATATCTTTTATAGTCCATTTTCCATCTGCATAGCGGTAATCAAATTTATCCATAGGAATATTTTGCACAAACTTTATAAAAGCATGCAAGGCAATTTCTAATTCTTCTATTAATTCTACATTTTCAATTGCTTGAATGTAGGTTCCATAAAAAGGAGGATATTCATTTACTGGTAATTGGTTTGAATTCATAATCAGGTTAATTTTAACAGTTAAAAGCAATTTCACAAAGACACAAAAATCTTTCTATTCTAAATATATCCTTTAATTTAAGCCGAATTTCTGCTTGCATTGGTATTGCCAAAAAGCGAGCGAGTAACAATTTTTTCATATACTTTTATTAGCTCTTCATTCGGAGTCTTCACTTTGTTTAATTCATTAATTCGCAACAAAGCATATTGCTGTATCGTTAACAATGGCAAGACTATATGCTCTCTTATTTGAATAGAAGCTTTACCATCAGGATAGTTTTCCATCAATTCCTTGTGCCCTGCAATTTTTAATAATAACCTTTTTGTTTCCAAAAATTCATCATAAATAATTTGCCAAAAATCACCAAATTCGGGGTCTTTTCTCATGTATGCCGTTAGTGGAAAAAATGATTTTGCCAAAGACATCATACTGTTTTCTAACAATGTTTTAAAAAACAAAGAATTGGTATATAATTCTTGAACCTTATCCCATTGATGTGTGTCTTCAAAATATTTTAAGGCAGTTCCTACTCCAAAAAAACCAGGTACATTTTGTTTTAGTTGACTCCAAGAACCAACAAAAGGAATGGCACGTAAATCGGCAAAATCTAGTTGTTCCGATTTACTTCTTTTAGAGGGACGACTTCCTATATTGGTTTTGGCATAGTATTTTAAAGTACTCATTTGTTCTAAATAAGGAATAAATTTAGGATGATTCTTAAAATTCAAATATTTTTTATAGCCTAAATCTGCCAATTGATCTAAAATTTCTTTTTCAGAATCAATCAATTCGTTTTGTCCTTTACTAAAAACTTGATTGGTAACTCCAGCGCTCAATAAGTTTTCTAAATTATGACGACAGGAATCTAATGTTCCAAAATTAGAACTAATGGTTTGCCCTTGTACTGTAATCTGAATCTCATGGTTTTCGATATTGGGACCTAACGAAGCGTAAAATTTATGTGTTTTACCTCCACCACGCGCAGGAGGCCCGCCACGTCCGTCAAAGAAAATAACCTTTATACCATATGCTCTAGAAATTTCGGTGAGTGCTTCTTTGGCTTTGTAAATACTCCAATTGGCCATTAAATAACCACCATCTTTTGTGCCATCCGAAAAACCAAGCATAATTGTTTGTTTATTACCTCGATTGACCAAATGCTCGGCATAAGCAAGATTTGAATATAGTTTTTGCATAATAATAGCGGCATTTTGCAAATCGTCTACCGATTCAAAAAGCGGTATAATATCTACCGATGGTTTTTTCCAATTATTCAAACTAAACAATGCAAAAGTCTCCATTACATTCAAGGCGCTTTCGTTGTTGCTTATAATGTATCGATTGGCACCAAATTCTCCGTTTTTCTCCTGAATACTTTT
>JAYVGE010000134.1:0-4447 GCA_043772515.1 Flavobacterium sp.
CATATTCGCTCCTTTGTAATACATATCTCCCGAACCTTCACTGTTTACGTCGTATTTACCAATAATTGGAATATCATTTTCGATGTTTTTTCTTACTCCTCTCACGTATTCAAAACCTGCGTCTTTACCATAATAATATTCGACAAAAAGGCTCTCGGAGTAATTGGTAAAACTCTCGTGAATCCACATATCGGCAATATCTTTGTAGGTAATATTGTTAGCAAACCATTCGTGACCTGATTCATGAATAATAATAAAATCAAATTTTAAACCCCAACCCGTACCACTCAAATCTCTTCCTAAATAGCCTTTTTGATAGCCATTGCCATAGGTTACACAACTTTGATGTTCCATTCCTAAATAAGGAGCTTCGACCAATTTATAACTATCTTCATAAAAAGGATAAGGTCCAAACCAATGCTCAAATGCTTTTAGCATCCGAGGAACATCCTTAAATTGCTCCTTTGCTTTTGCCAAATTAGGTCTTAGAGCGTAATAGCTACAATCTAAATTCCCTTTTTCTCCTTTGTATTTTTGAGAAAAAGAAACATAATCCCCTATATTTATAGCAACACCATAATTGTTAATTGGGTTAGAAACATACCAATTATAAGTTTTAGTACCGTCTTTTTGTATGTTTACACTTTGCAATCGCCCATTAGAAACATTGGTCAAATTTTTAGGTACATTAACGCTAATTAGCATATTTTCGACTTCATCGTACATGTGATCTTTGTTAGGCCACCAAACACTAGCACCCAGTCCTTGACAGGAAGATGCTATAAAATCATTGCCCTTGGTATCTTTTTTCCATGTAATTCCTCCATCCCAAGGTGGTCTCACGGCTACTTTTGGCTTTCCTCCAAAAAACACGATAATCTCTTTTATTACGCCCACTTTTTGCGAAGCAACGAGTTGTATAAAAAAAGCATTTCCGTCTCTTTCAAATTTCAATTCCTTACCATCTTGGATTACTTTGTAAATATCCATTGGTTTTTGCAAGTCTATTTGCATTTTATTGTACTCTTCGATAACCTTATATTTTATGGTATTCGATCCTGTGATGGTACTGTCGGCTGGGTTTACCTTTATATCAAGATGATACTTTTTCAAATCCCACCAAGCTCTTTCTTCTGTAATACTTCCTCGCAAAGTATCTTGTCTATTAAATTGATTTTCAGACTTATCAAGAAGTCCTTGAGCTTGAATTTCATTTGAGATTAAAAATGCAATCAATAATAGACTTAGATACTTTTTCATAGAGTTGTTATTTTTTTTTTCAAAACTACATACTTTTTTTAAATATTTTTAAGCTTAACTACAAATAACTGCGTTTGTATTTATTTCAAGAGTTTACTAAAGAAAGTGTGGGCGTGTCCCTCCTTAAAAACTATGGGTTAGGCTTTACATTCCTGCTTTTTTTATTCGTTGTCTTCGATAAGTGTTCGACTGAGCCCACCCGAAGTCTCAAGCAACGAATAAAAAAAGAACTCCACTACAACCCCTCACGCAAACCAATAAAAATCTACAGCAATAGCATAGTATGTAAAACATTTGATTAATTAATTAATTAATACTGTATTAATTAGATTTTCTCGAAGTGATGCTTCATTTATTGAGATTGCTTCGTTCCTCGCAAAGACACCCAAAAGTCCTTGAGAGGAACGAAGCAATCTTAATAGCTAAATTAAGTAGGAAGTTCCATTTTATTGGTCTCTGATATAGTTTAAAACTATGTCCTTTAGTGCATTTTACTTTAGCTTCTAAATAAGTGCTGTAACCCTGCAAACTTTTAGTCTGCCATCCAAATCTATGTACATTCAGTCAATAGTGGTTTATTTTTAATTTTAAGCACAACTCTGCGACTCAATACTGATTTTTTTTTACTTCTGGCGACTTTTTAAAACCTGAACTACATCATTCAACTGAAAACCTTTGGCTTGCAATAATATAAGATAATGAAAAAGTAAATCGGCACTTTCGCTCAAAAACAAATCATCGTTGTCATCTTTGGCTTCAATAACAACTTCAATAGCTTCTTCTCCTACTTTTTGGGCGATTTTGTTCATTCCTAATTTAAACAAAGAGGCTACATAGCTCTTTTCAGAATCGGCATTTTCTCTTCGGGTTTTGATGGTGTTTTCTAAAGAGGAAATAAAACCATAATTTTCTTTATTTTCTTCAGCCCAACACGTATCGGTTCCCTTATGACATGTTGGTCCTTCGGGTGTTACTAGTAGCAATAACGTATCGTTATCGCAATCGTTTTTGATGTCAATTAGATTCAAAAAATTACCACTTTCTTCGCCTTTTGTCCAAAGTCTTTGCTTAGAACGGCTGTAAAAAGTTACTTTTTGAGTATCGATTGTTTTTTGATAGGCTTCGGTATTCATATAACCCAACATCAAAACGGTTTTGGTTTGACTATCTTGAATAATGGCAGGAATTAACCCGTCGGCACTTTTTGAAAAATCTATTTCCATTTTATTTTAGTTTTTAGAGTTTAGATTTTAAATTCTGACTGCTATATTGTTATTTTTAAGCTCTTTTTTTAATGCTTTAATTTCGATTTCTTTAAAGTGAAATACACTTGCGGCCAAAGCTGCATCGGCTTTTCCAACAGTAAAAGCATCAACAAAATGCTCAATATTTCCTGCACCTCCAGAAGCTATTATAGGAATATTTACAATAGCCGACAGTTTTGCCAAAGCTTCATTTGCAAAACCATTTTTGGTTCCGTCATTGTCCATCGAGGTAAAAAGGATTTCTCCAGCGCCACGTTGTTCGACTTCTTTTGCCCAATCAAATAAATTTAATTCGGTAGGAACCTTCCCTCCTACCAAATGCACGATCCATTTTTCATCAATTTGTTTGGCATCTATTGCTACTACAACACATTGACTTCCAAATTTTTGAGCCAAATCATTAATTAACTGCGGATTTTTTACTGCAGATGAATTAACAGAAACTTTGTCGGCGCCGTTTTGTAGTAAAATTTCAACATCTTCAACAGATGAAATTCCACCGCCAACGGTAAACGGAATATTAATCGTTGATGCGACTTTTCGAACCAAATCAATTAAGGTTTTTCTTCTTTCTTCTGTTGCAGAAATATCTAGAAAAACCAATTCATCGGCACCTTCATCCGAGTATATTTTGGCTAATTCTACGGGGTCACCTGCATCACGTAAATCGACAAAATTAACACCTTTTACGGTTCTTCCGTTTTTAATGTCTAGACAGGGAATAATTCTTTTTGTTAACATTTTTTGTCATTTTACGGTAGAGACGTTGCAGTGCAACGTCTCTACATTATGTATTGTTCTAATTGTTTCAATGAAATTCTTCCTTCATAAATTGCTTTTCCGATGATGGTTCCTTCACAACCTAATTCGGCTAATTTTGGCAATTCGTCAAATGTTGAAATTCCACCAGAGGCGATTAATTTTATGCCGCCTCTCGCCTTGGCTCGAGGTAACACTTTGATCAAAATTTTCGCATACAAATCAAAACTCGGTCCTTCGAGCATTCCATCTTTGGCAATATCGGTACAAATTACATACTGAATTCCTTTGTTTTGATAGTCTTGAATAAACGGAATCAAATCTTCATTAGAATCTTCCAGCCAACCAGAAACGGCTACTTTTTCGTTATGGGCATCCGCTCCCAAGATGATTTTATCAGAACCATATTCGGCAATCCATTTTTCAAAAATCGCTCTGTTTTTTACGGCAATACTACCACCAGTAATCTGATTTGCCCCACTTTCGAAAGCAATTTTCAAATCGGCATCTGATTTTAATCCACCTCCAAAATCAATTTTTAACTTTGTTTTGGTGGCAATTTGCTCCAGTATTTTGTAATTGACAATTTGATTGGATTTTGCACCGTCTAAATCCACCAAATGTAAATATTCTATTCCGTGTGCCTCAAATGATTTGGCTACTTCCAACGGATTTTCATTATATATAATTTTGGTATTGTAATCGCCTTTAGACAAACGAACACATTTTCCGTCGATGATATCTATTGCAGGTATTATTCTCATAAAAAGTCCCCTAACCCCCGAAGGGGAATTCCTATTAGGGGTCAATAGGTGTTGTTTGGTTATTATTATTTTATTATCTGTTATAAGGGATTCTCTATATGGCTTACTCTCCCTTAGTGGGTTGGGCTATAAAGTTACCTAATATTTGCTCTCCAACATCACCGCTTTTTTCGGGGTGAAATTGTGTTCCGTAGAAATTATTGCTTTCTAAAGCCGAAGAATAGTCCACTTCATAATTAGTAGTTGCAATGGTTTCTTTACAAATAGGTGCATAAAAACTGTGCACCAAATACATGTATTCCTTTTCGCTAATGCCACTAAATAAAGATGATTTCAAATTATAGATAGTATTCCAACCCATTTGTGGCACTTTTACTTTTGAAGTAAATTTGATCACAT
>JAYVGE010000135.1:0-11231 GCA_043772515.1 Flavobacterium sp.
TTTGTTCTTGAGGTTTTTATTGGTAATAAAATCATTTTTTCCTTCGGCTAAGGTTACAAAATTGGCCACAGTGATAGGTGCTTTTTCATAATTTAATTGCACGATGATATTTCCTTTGTTGGTTTCTATATCGGCATATAAACCATCGGGTAGGTTACTGTGTTCTTCTTTACAAGAATAGAAAGTAGTGATTGCAAGGAATAGGAGTAGGATGCTTTTTTTCATACGAAGTTACTATTTGTTGTTTAAAGGAATTAGGTGTCGCCATTTTTTTGATTCTTGTTTGTGATCTTGTATTCTGACGATTTTATTTAGAAAATTAGTGTTTTATTGGGTTAGGGTGTCTTTGATTTTTACTTCATTTTGTAATTTTAATTTTGCAGCCTGTTTCAAAGCTATTGCTTTTCTATAGGCAACTTCGGGTAAGAAATGATGTAGTGTAACGGTACAAATTAAAGGTTGATTGATTCCTATTTTTTTGTTGTCGCCATGATATCCATAGCCCATGTGAGAAGGGAATAAAAATTGTATTTTCTCGTTTTTGTTCATCAATTTGATGCCATCTCTGAGTCCCATCATAATGTTTTGTTTGTCTACCAGATACGTTTGTGGTCTTAACTCGACCTCTGAGTAAATAACAGATCCTTTTAGATCTTTTATCTCATAATCAAAAAAAGCAACATCTCCTTTTTTTGGAGTTAAGGTGTCGAGTAGGTTTTTGGTTTCGTAGGAATACCAATATCCTTTTGAAGAGGCAATGTAGTTTATGGTTGGATTGGTCTTCATTAAAACTTTGATTTGATCTTCTTCTCCTGCGATTAGTTTCTTATTTCTTTCGGCAGATTTTTTTATAAAACTACCCGATGAATGAGAAATGGGCCTTCTCGCCTCTTCGTTTTGTTTACAACTTGTAAACAAAATTAAGAGAATGAATACCGATAATACTAGTTTGCTGTACTTCATAATTAGGTTTATATTTTTAGTTTTTTTACTAAATCTTCAAATTTAGATAAAGTGGCTTCCATCGAAACTTCCGATTTTCCGCCTGCAGCATTGATGTGTCCTCCTCCATTAAAATGATTTCGGGCAAATTCATTAACATCAAATTCGCCTTGTGAACGAAATGATATTTTAATGCTTTTTTCTTCTTTGTTTTCTATAAAAATAGCAGAAAAGAGAATACCTTTTATACTCAAACCATAATTTACAATACCTTCTGTATCTCCTTTTACAAAATTAAATTCGTTGAGTTCTTCCTGTGTCAACGCCATGTACGAGGTGTTGTGCTCTGGAAGTAATTTCATGTTTTGAAGGGCTCTTCCAAGCAATTGTAAACGACTGTAGGAACTATTGTCAAAAAGGAGTGTTGGTATTTTGGTGTTTTCTACTCCAAGATCTATCAATTCGGCAACAATTCGATGGGTGTTTCCTGTTGTTTTTGGAAAACGAAAAGAACCCGAGTCGGTAAGAATTCCAGTATAAATGCAAGTGGCAATTGTTTTGTCAATAACTTCTCTTTGTCCTAGAAAATTGATAAAATTGTAGACCATCTCGCAAGTCGATCCAAAGGCAGTATTCGAATAGGTAAAAGTGGCATAATCATCTGGATTTTGATGGTGGTCTATCATGATGTAAGGCACTTTTAGTCGAGTCAATACGGTTTCCATTTCGCCAACACGATGAAAAGCATTAAAATCTAGTGTAAAAATTAGCTCGGCTTCTTCTAGGATTTGGGTGCATTTTTCTTTGTTTTTCTCGTAAATTTCGACTGTTTCTGAGCCAGGCATCCACGCCAAAAATTCAGGAAAATCATTGGGAGCAACTACAACGGGTTGCTGCTTATTTTTTAGTAAAAAATGATATAATGCTAAGGTAGAACCCATAGCATCGCCGTCGGGACCACGGTGTGGGATTATGGCAATTTTTTTTGGTGTTGCCAATAACAACTGTATCGCTTGAATGTCTTGTGTCTTCATAGTGTGCGAAATTACATTTTTTTAATGTAAAGTTGAAATCATTTTGGTATTAACATCCTTTTTTGGATTAGAAATCTTCAAGATTTTTCCTTTTAAATTTTTGATACAAATAATATTTTGCTCCTTTTACGATTTGCGCATTGTAAATACCAATCGATCCCGAAGAAAAATAAGCACCCAAGCAGGCAAGGGCAATAAAAAAGGCACTTTGTATACCAAAAAGTTCGATACCCATAATCGCACACGCGATAGGTGCGTGGGTGGCACCCGAAAATACGGCTACAAATCCCATTCCTGCCAAAAGACCTATGGGCAAAGGTACAAATGCAGAAAGAGTGCTTCCTAGAGTTGCCCCCACAAAGAAAAGAGGTGTTACTTCTCCGCCTTTAAATCCTGCTCCAAGGGTAAAACTAGTTAATAGAATTTTTAGTAAAAAATCGTAAGGTGTACTGGGTGTTGCAAAAGAATTTACAAGTGTTGGTATTCCGAGTCCTATGTATTTTGTGGTGTTTAAGAAGTAAAAAAGTAAACATAAAAGAAGTCCTCCGACAAAAGGTCGTAGTGGAGGATATTGAATTGTTTTAGAAAATAAAACACTCCAAAAAGGAATACTTCTAGAAAACAATAGCGCTGTAAAACCAAATATAATACTGCATAAAACAACCCAGAATAGGTTTGTAAATGTTACTTCGGGCACTACAGGAATGGGGTAAAGGGCGTGTTTTACATGCCAAAATTCTACTGTAAAATAAGCGATGTAAGCCACAGTGAAGGACAAAAATACACTTCGGTAGTTTAGTTTGCTAAAGAATACTATTTCTAGGGCAAACAAGGCTCCTGCCAAAGGAGTGCCAAAAACAGAAGCAAATCCTGCACTGATTCCTAAAATAATTAGTGTTTTCCTGTCGGAAGTGCTCCCTTTGAAAATCCTTGTAAATTGATCCGCAATTGCACCACCCATTTGTACAGCTGTTCCTTCTCGTCCGGCCGAACCTCCCAAAAGATGGGTGATTAAAGTACTAACGAGAACCAATGGAGCCATCTTGAGTGGAATCTTTTTTTGTGGATTCTCGTATTCTTCGAGCAGTAGATTATTGCCTCTCTCGACATCTTTACCTATGTGATGATAGCACAATCCGATAAAAAGTCCGCCAATTGGCAGTAAATAAATAATCCAATTGTTATGTTCTCGAATCTGCGTCACTTGCGCTAATGTCACCAAAAAAAAAGCCGATGCCGAGCCAGATAAAAAACCGACTCCTATGCAGATGACGATCCATTTGAATAGGAGTAGGAGGATTTTTTTGTTTTTTTCTAAATTCATTGTTAGAATAGGCTGAGTATTTTTTTGCTTTTTTATAAAAATTTCATAAATCGGTTGAAAGACCAATGATAATTTGTGTAAATTAATGCTATTCGTGTTGCGTTTTACTTTTGATTCGTGGAAGTATCGAATTGCTATGCCTTAGTTTTTCTAAAGTACACAATCGTTATTGTTCGGTTGCAATTGCCGTAAATTCTATTTCAACCAAATATTCTGGGGCAACCAATTGATGGATACCATAAAACCCAGTGGTTGGTTTGATGTCCTTAAAAAAAGTGGCGTGGGCTTTGGCTACATCTTCAAAAGTGCCGACATCGGTTGTAAATATTCGGGTACGGATCACGTCTTTCATACTAGAATTAAGGTCTTCTAGTACCTTTTCTACTCTTTCTAGTATGTTTAGTGTTTGGGCATAAGCATCATTGGTTTTTACTTTTTCGCCGTCGATTAGGGCAACAGTTCCCGATACTTCTATGGTGTTTCCTATGCGAACCGCACGGCAATATCCCATTTTGTCTTCCCAAGGAGAGCCGGTCAATATGTTTTCTCTTTTCATTTTGTTTTTTTTAGTTTCTTGTTTAGGGTTTGTGTTAGAGGATAGTTTAATTCTGGTTTCGAATTATAGAGTTGCAATTTATAAAAAAATAAAATATAAAAAAAAGACTCTCAGTGATAGAAAGTCTTTTTTAGTATTTAGATATGATTGTGTAGCTCTACTTTAAATTCTGTCTAACTCTTTTCAAAATCTGTTTTTTTATGTGTCTTGGCTTTAGCCAATCCGTGTCATCCGCGTTCCATTGCCAAGGCTTTTCTTAGTTAGCAACTCTTTTTCAAAGTCCTAAACTCACTTTCTTTAAATTTGTGTTGCTATTTTTAGGGTAATTTTTTTCGGTTTGATTATTAGACCCAGCTTTATACGTTTTCAATTAGGATTAATTCATTTCTCTTAATTCTCCATAATATTTTTTCAACTCCGCACTGTGCGATTTGATTTCGGTCATTTGCAAGGCAACAAAAATGGGGTCAAAAGTAGTGTTGGTAGTCAAGCGTTGTATAGCAGCTACTTCTTTTTTGTTTATAAGTTCATTAATTTCCTTATTGTTAGCCAGAGAAAGTGGGCTGTAATTGTAATCTACTTCGATAGCCGATTCTTTCACTAGAAAATTATTGATTTCTGCTCCGATTCCCGAGAACACTAATGTCTCTCGAAAGTTATCGGCATTCATCGTAATGTGTAAATCATATCCTTTGGCTAAGTAAATTTTGTAATATTCGGCACCATCAAACATTAAGTACAATCCCTCATTTAGGGTTAATGTATCTTGAAAAAGATCTTCTTTGTTAAGTTTGATTATTTTTATGGTTTTGTAATCGTTGTCTTTAATATAGACGTAATCCCAATTTCTGTTTTCTATTTTTGCTTGAAAAAGAACTTGGTTATTGGTTTGACCTATTGCATTAAAAAAGCAAACGAATGCAATTGTATTGAAGAAAAATTGTTTCATTTTTAATCGAATTTATTTTTTTTCAAATCTAATTTATAATTATAGATAAGCAAGGTAATCTATGTAAATATAAAAGCATTAAATTGTTAAGATTTTTACTAACGTTCAAGAGTTGTAAATTAGATTGTGATTCTTAGGTTGCTGTCTTTTATTTAAGGGATGTATCAAGTAGATTCTTCTGGCTTCACTCAGGATAAACTAAAGTTGCTGTATATATAAGGACACACTTTGCGGTAACTTAGCGAATAGCTCTGTGATAACCCTGATAGGTGTTTGCGATGATAGAAACGATATTGTTTCTTGAGAAATTAAATTATGTTATTTTTGGGAAATTATAATATTGGTTTTTTTATTTTCGAAAATTATTTATGATAGAAAGGTAATAATATTGAGTGGGAATACCAATACTAATTGTGGCATGTTAATTGTTTCGATAGTTTCCCTGAAAAACAAATAGTATATAGATTATGAGAGGAGTTTTTATTTTTATTTTTTTAATTAGTTTTGGGTTCAATAGCTATTCTCAATTCGAGTTTGGGGGTAAGTTTAAAGCAATTCCTCCTAAGTTTAATCCGAAGCCTAAGAAAGTCGCTTTGCCTTTCAAAGAAGTTCCTGCAATTGTTACTCCCAATGTGTTCAAAAGTCCAGCTATTTTTAATCCAAAAACACCAACCAATAGTTCCTCCTATTCTATCGGGAAAGCTAAAGAATTCTCGATGGTGCCGACCAATGAATTTGCCAATCCTGGAGATGTTTATATGGAGAAAATGGCAAAAGATCTCGACAAAACATTACATGAAAATGAAGCTCCATTAGATAGGAAGAATAGATATCTTGGCGATTTCCGAACAAAATCTCTATATTTTACAGTAAAATATAGAGATTATGGGCAAATTGATGGAGATATGCTAAAGGTTATTTTAAATTCTAAAATAATTAAAAACGAGATGTATTTGGATTATAAATTTAATGAGTTTAGAATTTATTTTAACGAAGGTTTTAATGAGTTAAAATTCATCGCACAAAGCACAGGTAGTATTGGAGGGAATACTGCTGAGATACATATTTATGATGATGTCAATAGGGAGATTACCAATGAGTTTTGGGATAATCTTGATGAAGGCGTTGAAGTAAAAATGATTATTATAAAAGAGTAGCATCATTCTTTACAATAGCGCTACTCTTATTTTTTTTAGAAAATTGTCTTAAAAAGGATTGGCAGTTACTTTAAATTTCATGTTTGTTTGAACAGCGACCTCTTTGGTCAAAGTCTCTTTTGTGGTTACTTGAGTCCTGATTTTGTAACTAGAAGCTTTAATGTAATGATCTAATTTTTTGTCGGTACAGATTAGATTGATGGTTTTTGCAGTCGAGCTAATTTCATTAAGATACGCCAATTCGATTTCGTCATCTTTAGTTGTCGAAATGTATAAATGAACCGATTTTAAAAAGCCAAATGTCTTGTCTTCGGGACTTGTAATACTCAATTTTAATTCTTCCAGTTTTACATCTTTTACCAAATCGGCTCTAGTATTGTTGTTCTTAAAGTCGGTACTCGAATTGGTTGCTACATCTGGAGTTGCAACTTCATTGGGCAACTCAACTGGAAAGCCACTACTTATTTTGAATGAAGTTTGATTGGATATTGTAAAAGTCAATAATTTATCAATTTCATTGCACGAAAAAAACAATAAGGAAAAAATTGAGATAATTGCAAAAGTTTTTGTTTTCATATAAAAATGTATTTTTGGCAATACTATATAATTTTAGGGTAAAAACCGAATACAAAGTCGCTAAAAGGAGTAATTAGACCAAAATTGAGGGTTTTGTAAAAAAATCGATGTCAACTATTCCTTTCAAATTATTTGTGGAGTCATAATTTGATGAGGGTTTGTGGTAAAATAAATTAAAATTTTTCAGAATTCAATTTTTCAATTCGGAATATAAAAGTTATTTTTGCACATGCAACACAACGTACTTATTTTAGATTTCGGATCGCAATATACACAGCTTATTGCGCGTAGAGTTCGCGAATTAAATATATTCTGCGAAATTTTTCCATACAATCATTTTCCGAGTGATTTATCAAGTTATAAAGCCGTAATTCTTGGAGGAAGCCCATTTTCTGTTCGGTCAGAAGATGCTCCTCATCCAGATTTATCTCAAATTAGAGGAAAACTTCCCCTGCTAGCTGTTTGTTACGGAGCTCAATATTTAGCCCATTTTAGCGGAGGAGAAGTAGCCGCTTCTAACACCAGAGAATATGGTAGGGCCAATTTGTCTTATATAAAGGAGAACGAAGTTTTCTTTGAAGGAGTCTCCGAAAATAGTCAAGTTTGGATGAGCCATAGCGATAGTGTAAAAGTTTTGCCAACCCATGGTGTAAAACTAGCTAGCACAAACGATGTAGAATTTGCCGCTTACAAAATAAAGGGGGAAACTACCTATGCAATTCAATACCATCCCGAAGTTTTTCATTCTACAGATGGAAAGCAAATGTTAGAGAATTTTTTAGTAAAAATTGCCGAAGTGCCTCAAAATTTTACTCCAAATGCTTTTGTTGAAGATATGGTTGCCGAACTAAAAGAAAAGTTACAAGACGACAAAGTAGTTCTTGGACTTTCGGGAGGTGTAGATTCTACCGTTGCAGCGGTTTTATTGCACCAAGCTATAGGCAAAAACTTGTACTGTATTTTTGTGAATAACGGTTTGCTTCGTAAAAACGAATTCGATCAAGTGTTAGATCAATACAAGGGAATGGGTTTGAACGTAAAAGGAGTTGACGCAGGTGACCGCTTTTTGTCTGAATTGGCAGGTGTAAGTGATCCAGAAACCAAACGTAAAATTATTGGACGTGTTTTTATAGAAGTTTTTGATGATGAATCAAAAGTAATACAAGATGTAAAATGGTTGGCTCAAGGAACTATTTATCCTGATGTTATCGAATCGGTTTCTGTAAAAGGACCATCGGCAACAATAAAATCACATCACAATGTGGGTGGTTTGCCAGATTATATGAAACTGAAAATTGTAGAACCACTTCGTATGCTTTTTAAAGATGAAGTCCGTAGAGTTGGTGCTTCTTTAGGAATTGATTCCGAATTGTTAGGAAGACACCCTTTTCCTGGACCAGGATTATCGATACGAATTTTAGGAGATATTACTCCAGAGAAAGTTCAGATTTTACAAGATGTAGACAAAGTTTTTATTGACGGATTGAAATCTTGGGGATTGTACGATAAAGTTTGGCAGGCAGGAGCCATTTTACTTCCTGTAAACAGCGTAGGTGTAATGGGAGATGAGCGTACTTATGAAAAAGTTGTTGCACTTCGAGCAGTAGAATCGACAGATGGTATGACTGCAGATTGGGTACACTTACCTTACGATTTTTTGATGAAAGTTTCTAATGATATAATTAATAAGGTAAGAGGTGTAAATAGAGTTGTTTACGATATAAGTTCAAAACCACCAGCAACAATAGAGTGGGAATAGTATAATTTTATAATATAAAGTCATTACATTTGTAATGACTTTATTGTTAAGTAAAGGTTTTGAAATAAAACGTACAAGATTTGGCAAAGTTATTTTGGTCTTTTTTAAGGTGAAAAATATTTAAAATAGCTGGGCTATTAAACTATTTTTTAACAAGATTACTTTGTTTCGTGTCTCGTAACGGCAAAAGAACGAGGGAGAACGAAGTTTACGGAACTAAAATAGAAACAAAGTGAAGTAGTTGTACGATATATTTTGAAATATTTACTAAGAATAAGTAAGCGCTCCATATTATTTAACCTACTTATGTTTTGTGGTAGCAATGTTTTATAAATTTTTTAAGTTACTTTTTATAGTGTCGAAATTTTTTTTAAGTATAAATAGTGTAACAAATAATTTTACCCCCAATCTATGAAATATTTATTAGCCCTTTTGATTTCTCTTTGTTTAATTCCGTATGCAGCTTATCCACAGGATAAAGTCAGTAGATATGTTGTGTCGAAAGGAGAGTCAATTGCTCAAATTGCTCAAAAGTTCAGAGTTACTCCTTTTGATATTTATCAACTCAATCCAGATGCTCAAAATGGTTTGAAACCAAACAGTATTTTACTTATTCCTAAGAGTTCGGCTACAAGCGCAAAAGTAGACCCCAAACCAAAAGTAGAACCTAAACCAAAAGTAGAGTCTAAACCAAAAGTAGAGTCTAAACCAAAAACGGAATCTAAGCCAAAAGCAGAACCTAAATCAAAAGTAGAGCTTAAGTCAAAAGTAGAACCTAAGAAGGAAAAAGAAGAGGTAAAAGTAAAAGAAGCAGCTATACCAAAAACGGAGGTAAAGATAAAAAGCCTTGCTAAGACACTCGTGAAAACCAAGGGAACTGCAAATCTAAAAACACACGAAGTACTTGCTAAAGAGACTATTTACGGAATCGAAAAAAAATACGGCATTACCGATGAGGATTTGAAAAAAGCCAATCCAAATCTTGAAGAACAAGGATTGCAAGTAGGACAAACATTGATTATTCCTTCTGGAGAAGATGTAAAAACAATTATAGATAGCAAAGAAAAAGTGGTATATCATGAAGTACTTTCAAAGGAAACGAAGTATTCAATTGCCAAACAATACGGAATATCAATCGAAGAATTAGAGAATAAAAACCCAGAGATTGTAAACAATTTAACTATTGGTTATAAATTATACATTAAAGGAGATCTTCCAAAAGTAAGTAAAAGTCTTGTGGTGGCCGTACCTAAAAAGGAAAACACAAAACCCTTGGAGACAAAAGCATCTAGGCAGATTGATTATATGAATTATGAAGTAAAACCAAAAGAGACACTTTATAGCTTGTCAAAAATGTTCGACATGAGTCAGTCAGAATTATTGGCACTCAACCCTGCTTTGTCTGAAGGAGTGGTAGTAGGAATGTTCTTAAATGTTCATATGCCAATTTCTGTTTCGTCAGAAAATAAAAAAGCAGTTACACTATTAATCAATAAAAGTAAAGGAGATAGAAAAAAAATAGCGTTTCTTTTGCCTTTTAACATTGCAAAAATAGAAGGAGATACTATAAATTCGGCAGCTACACGACTAAAGAAAGATAAATTTCTAAATATGACATTAGATTTTTATTCAGGAGCATTGGTTGCAATAGATTCTGCTAGACAAATAGGATTGCCTGTCGATGTGCAAATTTTTGATTCTCAAGAAACTAAGACAACTTCTAATGTTGCAGTTCTCATTCAGCAAAATGATTTGGATGAAGTAGATGCAATTGTAGGTCCTTTTTATCAAAGTAATGTTGAGAAAACAGCAGAACTATTGGGCAAAAAGGGGGTGCCAGTTATTTCTCCATTGTCAAAAGATTTAGGAAAATCATACCCTAATTTATACCAAACGATTGTTGCGAATAATACGGTAAAAAATGTAATGTTCGATTTTATGCGATCAAAAAAAGGAAATATTATAGCTGTTGTTGATAAGAAAAAAGAATCGATTCGACAGTATATTCAAGAAAATCAAAAAGAGGTTTCATTTGCCGCTCTTACAGAAAGTGGCGGTTTGTCTGCAGAAAGTTTAAAGAGTCTTTTGGTAAAAGATAAAATAAACTATGTAGTGATGGAGACTGGAAATACATTGATGGTAAAAAGTACTATGAGTGTTATGTTGGGTGCTATGGCTGGTTACAAAGTTCAGTTGGTGATTTTAGAACCAAATGAAACATTAAACACCGATGAGATTAATTTTGCGAGTCTAATAAAGCTAAAACTAATGTATCCGTCTATGATTCGAGACAATGCTTCTACAGAAGCTTTGATTTTTGAAAAAAACTATAGAAAGAAAAATAAAGTTGCACCTAATGACTTTGCTATACGCGGTTTTGATATTACTTTTGATACGATGATGCGTCTCGCGCAAGAAAAAAAATATCAAGAGACAGCCGAGGAGATTGCTACCGAACAAGTAAATAACAAGTTTGAGTACTTCAAAAAAGAAGATGGAGGATATGCTAATAGAGGAGTTTATATTTTATATTACGATAGCGATTTAACGATAAAGGAAGCGAAGTAAATGAGTGTTCAGTTTTAGTGTTGTGTCTAAGAATAAACAGTAATGTAAAAAGTAATAATCATGACATCAAAAGTAACATATTTAGGAGATTTAAGAACAAGCTCTGTGCATTTGCAATCGGGAAACAAAATCATTTCAGATGCCCCTGTAGACAATAATGGAAAAGGGGAGGCATTCTCGCCAACCGATACTGTTGCCAATGCTTTGGCAAGTTGTATGATGACTATTATGGGAATTAAAGCTCGAGATATGAATCTTGATATTAAAGAATCTACGGCTTCAGTATGTAAAACAATGCAACAAGAGCCAAGGCGAATTGGTGCAATAGAAATAAGTTTTGTTATGATGGGAGTGTCCGAACAAAAA
>JAYVGE010000136.1:0-4436 GCA_043772515.1 Flavobacterium sp.
TAAAGTCTGTAAAAGTAATCGAAACAACCAAAGGGAAAGTGACAGAAATCGACACTAAATTTATGATTAGCGATACTAGAATGCAAGTTTTTCTTCCGAAAGAATTGAACGCAAAAGGGGGTGTTGTAAAAATAAAAATAGATTTTTCTTATATTTCACCAATGGAAGGTTCGGACAGAACAGGAGTTCTTGAGACCAAAAACGGAAAAATTTTTACCATAGCGCAATGGTACCCGCGCATGTGTGTGTATGATGATATAAAAGGATGGAATGTTAATCCGTATTTGGGAGCTTCCGAATTTTATCTAGAATACGGTGATTTTGAAGTGAATATCACGTCACCTTCCAATCATATTGTAGTTTGTTCGGGAGAATTATTAAATCCTACTGCGGTTTATACTCTCGAAGAACAAAAGCGTTTGGAAGCAGCAACAAAAAGCGAAACTACAATTATGATTCGTTCTGGAGACGAAGTAAATGCAGGAGCAAATATCAATTCAAAAACAGAAAAAACATGGCGTTTTAAAATTAAAAATGCTCGTGACGTTTCTTGGGCTTCTTCGGCAGCATTTATTTTGGATGCTGCTAGAATCAATTTGCCGAGTGGTAAAAAATCATTAGCAATTTCTGCTTATCCTATAGAAAGTGCAGGTAAAGAAGCATGGGGAAGGGCTACAGAATATACAAAAGCTTCTATAGAAAATTATTCAAAAAGATGGTTCGAATATCCTTATCCTGCAGCCATAAATGTGGCAGGAAATGAGGGTGGAATGGAATACCCTGGAATCGTTTTTTGTGGATGGGAATCTAAAGGAGAAGATCTTTGGGGTGTTATCGATCACGAGTTTGGTCACGCTTGGTTTCCAATGATTGTTGGGTCTAACGAACGTGTTTTTGCTTGGATGGACGAGGGTTTTAATAGCTTTATTAACTCTTTGAGTTCGATTGATTTTAATAACGGAGAATACAAAGGTGCCCCTTCGGATTTACATAAAATGGCCGATTATTTTACCAACCCAAAGACAGAAACCATAATGAGTTCGCCCGATAATATGAAAGAAGCCAATATTGGTCTATTGTGTTATTTTAAACCAAGTTCTGGATTGGTAGTTTTAAGAGAACAAGTTCTTGGAGCCGAACGTTTTGATCTGGCTTTTCGTACATATGTAGAACGTTGGGCTTTCAAACACCCTACACCAGACGACTTTTTTCGAACAATGGAAAACGTTGCAGGTGAAGATTTAAGTTGGTTTTGGAGAGGTTGGTTTGTAAACAATTGGCGTTTAGATCAAGGAATTAATGCTATTAAGTATGTAAAAAATGACCCCAAACAAGGAGCTATTATTAGCATCGAAAATTTAGAAAAAATGGCAATGCCAGTAACCCTTGATATAAAAGGAAAAAGCGGAAAAGTGACTCGTGTTAAGTTGCCTGTAGAAGTTTGGCAAAGAAATAAAAGTTGGACATTTAAACATAATTCTAACGAAGAAATTCAAAGCATTACTTTAGACCCAGATCATGCTCTGCCAGATAGTAACGAAAGTAATAATGTTTGGACAGCGACAAATGGTGTTACCGAAAAAGACATTATCCTTGAGGGGTATTTAGGTTCGTATGCTGCCAAAAACATACCTGTCAAAATAGTTTTTACAGAAAACAATAGTACTTTGTACGCTACGATTACAGGTTCTCCAAAATTTAATGTAGAATCGATTGCAAAAGATACTTTTGAGTCGAAACGTGCTGGACTTAAATTTGTTTTTAATGAAAATCAAAAAGAATTTACGATGACTACCCATGATGGTCAAGCGATTCTCTTTACCAAAGAGTAATAATGGCAAAAGACAATTGTAAATATATAAAACTTTTGAAATAAAGTGTACAAAATTTGGTGAAGTTATTTTGAAACATTTACTAAAAAAAAATAGAGTAACCTAAAAAAAAGTGACTATACAAAAGTATTTATCTTTTGTATAATCACTTTTTTTATAATTTTTTTTCCATCAATTATAAAATATTAAAAGGGGTATATTTTGGTATTGTAAATGGGAAGCTGTTTTATTTTAAGCATCCAAATCGAGTCCAAATGTAGTTCTTAGAAGTTCTATGTTTGGGTTTATTTCTAGTAGTCTGTTATAACGATCTTGGTCATTAAGATTTCGTTTGCTTTCAATGGTTTCGTCTACAATTACCTCAATTGTAATGTTATGATTGTGTAAATGTCCCTTGAGATATCCTAATAAACCATGGAGTTCTTTTTCGAAATCTAATTTAGAACCTTCATTAGGCAATCTGATACTAATGGCTGTTCCGTTTAATTTGGGATCATTAATAAGAAGTAAAGACTCCATAATTCGGAAACCTTTGTCTCCCAAACGTTGCGCATATTTATTCCAATACACCAGCATTTCTGTTTCTGTAAAACTTTCGGTAGGCAGATGAACGACTTCTTTTACAAATCCTTTAACACTTTCTTCTAATGCTTTTTTGGCTCGAATACTCGATAGTGACAAAGCGGATACTCTTGGCTCACTTGAGGTTTTAACACTTAAATTTACTTGCTCTATCTGTTTAGGTAAGATTTCAGAGGGGGCAACTTGAGGTTTTAAAATTTCTCTTTTTTCTATTTCTAAATTAGAAATTGTGTTATCGAGACTGTTATTTTCTACTTTAGAATTTTGAATTTCTGCTATTGAGTAACCCGATTTTCTGTAATAAGTAGGAGGGATTATAAAATGGTTAGCTTTTTTTTTTCTCCATCAAAAGTGATAGAGGCAAGTTGCATCAAACAAAGTTCGACGAGTAATCGCTGGTTTTGACTTACTTTGTATTTCAAATCACAATCATTAGCAATTTCGATTCCTTTTAACAAAAAATCTTGATTGCACTTTTGAGCTTGCACTCCATACATTTGTTGGGCTTGTTCTCCTACTTCTAACAAAGATAAAGTAGAAGGTGTTTTTGAAACTAATAAATCCCTAAAGTGGGATGCTAGTCCAGATACAAAATGATGCGAATCAAATCCTTTGGAAAGAATGTCATTGAAAGCCATTAATAATTCTGGAATTTTATTTTCTAGAATTAAATCGCTAATATTGATGTATGTTTCGTAATCAAGAACATTCAAGTTCTCGGTAACTGCTTGACGTGTTAAGTTGTTGCCACAAAAAGAAACAACCCTGTCAAAAATAGACAAAGCATCACGCATGGCACCATCGGCTTTTTGAGCAATTATGTGCAAAGCATCGTCTTCAAAAGCAACTCCTTGACTGGTAGCAACTTCGGCAAGATGTTCTTTGGCATCTTTGACAGTAATTCTTTTGAAATCGAATATTTGGCAACGAGACAATATTGTTGGAATAATTTTATGTTTTTCGGTCGTAGCCAAAATAAAAATAGCATGTTTTGGGGGTTCTTCCAATGTTTTTAAAAAAGCATTGAAAGCTGCCGAAGACAACATGTGTACCTCATCTATAATATAAACTTTGTACTGCCCCGTTTGTGGAGGTATTCGAACTTGGTCTATCAAATTTCGAATATCATCGACAGAGTTATTAGAAGCGGCATCGAGCTCGAAAACATTAAAGGCAAAATCTTCATTTGGATCATCGTAGCCCGGTTGGTTAATTTTTCGAGCCAAAATACGAGCACAAGTTGTTTTGCCAACACCTCGAGGACCAGTAAACAATAATGCCGAAGCAAGATGATTGCTTTCTATAGCATTCAATAAAGTATTGGTAATGGCTTTTTGTCCTACAACATCTTTAAATGTTTGAGGACGATATTTACGGGCCGATACGACAAATTGTTCCATAGATTTTTATTCGATAGCAAATATAGTTTTAAAAAAAACAAATACCAAAAAGGAGAAAATACAAATTGTGCAAAGATTTTTATTAACATGATTATTCGTGAATAATACAGAGTTCTATAGATTCTATTTTGAATCCTAGATTTTATAAAATAGAGCCTTTTACTTTACTTGGCTTAATGTCGTTAAAAATTAGTGCCGAAGTTGTAATACCATATAGTATTTATAAATTAATTCAATAGTAGCTCTTTCATTATTTGGAGAGTGTTGAGGTGATGATAATTTACTTTGGACTAAAATATATTAGTCAATGGTATAAATTGTGATTGTTTCGTTCTTCGCAAAGACTTCTGTCCATTTCATTTGTAACGAAGAGCGGTAAATAGCGCCTCAAAATAGTGTATTCAAAATATAAAATTGTTTCTTTGCAACGCAGACCGCCTTATCGTCGTTTGTTTTTGCAAAGGGAGGAAAGTCCGGACACCATAGAGAAGCATAGCGGGTAACTCCCGTCATTCGTTTAGGCGAGTAGGACAAGTGCAACAGAAAGTATGTACAGGTAATGCTGTAGTGAAACCAGGTAAACTCTATGCGGTGAAATATCAAGTATATCAGCATTTAAGGG
>JAYVGE010000137.1:0-11206 GCA_043772515.1 Flavobacterium sp.
TTATTATATTCGTTATAATCAACATAGTAGGAGACGTTGCAGTGCAACGTCTCTACACACACAAAAAACGAAAATAATATGCCACAAAAATTTCAAAACAGATACCGTATTCCTTCTACACGATTAAAAAATTGGGATTACGGAAAAAATGGTGCTTATTTTATAACGATATGCACCGGAAATCGAGAACATTATTTTGGCGAAATCGTTACTGTTGATGATGTAAATGAAATGCATCTGAACGAAATCGGGAAATTGGCAGATAATTTTTGGGCTGAGATCCCGAAACATTTCCCGTTTGTTGAATTGGGAAACTATATTGTAATGCCTAATCATGTTCATGGAATATTGATTATTGACAAAACAAATGTTGTTGACGACGTTGTTGATTCGGTATTGCGTGTAGAGACGTTGCAGTGCAACGTCTCTACGGGAAACGGAATAAAAAACGAACAAATGTCAAAAATTTCACCCAAACGGGGCACAATTTCCACCATTTTGCGCTCTTATAAATCGGTGGTCACAAAAAATGCGCATTTTATTCCTGCTGATTTTGCATGGCAAGAACGTTTTCATGACCATATCATCCAAAATTCGGAATCATTTGAAAGGATTCAAAATTACATCGAAAACAATGTGGCGAATTGGAAAGAAGACAAATTCTATAATTAAATATAGTAACAAATATCTGTAGAGACGTTGCACCGCAACGTCTAACACTAGGTTTCTAATAATTAATATTTAACACTATGGTTTTAACGAAACACTGTTTCAACCATTATCCAAACACAAAAAACAAAACCATGAACCTAAAAGTAATAGCCTTCGATGCCGATGACACCTTATTTATTAACGAAACGTATTTTGATGAAACCGAGAAAAAATTCTGTGGTTTGATGGAAGACTATTTGTCGCATCAAGGAATTTCACAAGAGCTGTTCAAGGTAGAAATCGAAAATCTCAAATTGTACGGTTATGGTATCAAAGGGTACATTCTTTCGATGATAGAAGCGGCGATGACCATCTCAAACAATACTATTCCTGTCGAAATCATTGAAAAAATCATTCAATACGGAAAAGAACTACTCGAAAAACCAATTGTTTTGTTGGACGGAGTTGAGGAAACTTTACAAGCACTACACGGGAAATACAAATTGGTGGTTGCCACCAAAGGCGATTTACTGGACCAACGCAGAAAACTACATAATTCGGGTTTAGGACATTATTTTCACCACATCGAGGTGATGTCAGACAAACAAGAAGTTGATTATCTGGATTTGATCAAACGATTAGACATACAACCCGAGGAATTTTTTATGATTGGAAACTCCCTAAAATCGGATGTTTTACCCGTCTTGGGTATTGGTGGCTACGCCGTACATATACCGTTTCATACCACTTGGGCACACGAAAAAATTGACCACAAAGTAGAACATCAAAACTTCAAAAGCTTTGAGAACATTACCCATGTTTTATCTCTTTTGAATGAGTAATCGATTCGTAACTCAATTATTATTTTTAACTTTGCTAAAAACTCACTACCATGTTATCAAAAAATATAGAATCCGCACTAAACAAACAAATCAGAATCGAAGCTGAATCCTCACAAACGTATCTTTCTATGGCGTGTTGGGCAGAAATAAGTGGTCTAGAAGGTATCGCACAATTTATGTTTGCCCAATCGGATGAAGAACGTGCTCACATGCTAAAACTAATAAAATATGTAAACGAACGAGGCGGTCATGCCCAAATTACAGATTTGAAAGCACCCAAAACAAGCTACGAAACCTTCAAAGGAATGTTTGAAGAACTCTACAAACACGAAATATTTGTTTCGAATTCTATCAATGAATTGGTACATATTACTTTTGAAGAAAAAGATTATGCTACACATAATTTCTTGCAATGGTATGTTGCCGAACAAATAGAAGAAGAAGCAACAGCCAAATCTATCTTGGACAAAATAAACTTAATTGGAGATGATAAAGGTGGTTTGTATTTGTTTGACAGAGACATTCAACAAATTGCAGTGGCAAGCGCCACAACAGCAAAACAGTAAGTAAAAAAATAAGTTTTACACTAATAAATAAAATGCCTTAATGATTTTTAATCGTTAAGGCATTTTGTTTGCTTAAAAAAACAATTAAAGTTTATTTAGAATATATAAAAATAACATATATTTGCCCCAGTTTTTAAATGGTAAAACATTGAGTAAAAAGGAAAAAGAGAAAGATAAGAAAAAGGATAAAAAGAAACAAATCCTTAAAAACATAAAGATTGCAGAAAACTGTAAATCAAAATGTTGTGATAAATTTAAAAAAGGCGAAAACAAACGTTGCGGTCGTTGCCCAATGTTTGATTTGATAAAGAAAAGTGCTTAATAATTCAGGAGTCTGTTTACGGCCTAAGGATTCGATAGCCATAGGGTTTAAAGTAATCGCAAAATAGTTTGAAAAATAAAAATGGGTTTGCAATGCAAACCCATTTTTATTTCCAAAGATTAAAAAGCCAACAAAATAAGATTCAAGGCAGGCCATTAAAAAATCACTTCCCTAAAAGCAATACTTCGCTTACCACTACTTCTGTAATATATCGTTTTTCACCGTTCTTGTCGTCATAACTCCGATTGGTCAACTTGCCTTCAACAGCAATTTGCATCCCTTTGGTTACATATTTTTCGATAATTTCGGCGGTTTTACCCCAAGCAACTACTCGATGCCATTCGGTTTGTTCCACCTTTTCTCCTTTGTCGTTTTTGTAGCTGTCGTTGGTAGCTATATTCAAATGGGCTACTTTTTTTCCTCCTTCGAAGTTTTTAACTTCTGGATCGTTTCCAACGTTTCCAATTAACTGTACTCTGTTTTTCATTGCATTCATGGCGTGTAAAATTTAAATGTTAGTGTGTATATTCTTTAATTATTTAAATTGAAATTACTCTATTTCATTTCGATAAGGCAAAGATGCGACGGCTTTCAAAAGTTATTCGGTTGCTAACTACTTACTTTCGGTTGTAACTATTTGTAACCGTTTGTAAATGGAAAATTTTGAGTATATTTGAAATAAACTCTTCCATTATTATGCAAGCCAAAATAAAAAAAGTCGAATTACGAAACCTAGCTTTTGAGGATTACAAACAACTCAAAAACTCGATGGTAGAATCCTATCCCGAAATGGCAGATTCCTATTGGCGTGCCAATGATATCGAGATATTGTTGCGTGTTTTTCCCGAAGGGCAATTGGTAATTCTCGTCGATGGGAAAGTCGTAGGCTCTGCCCTATCCTTGATTGTTGATGAAAAGCTAGTCGATAAAAAACATAATTACCTTCAAATAATAGGCGATTATACTTTTTCGACACACCAACCGCAAGGCGATATTTTGTACGGAATCGATGTTTTTATTCATCCAAATTATAGAGGATTACGTTTGGGAAGGCGCTTATACGATGCTCGAAAAGAATTGTGCGAACAGTTGAACCTCAAAGCGATTGTTTTTGCAGGTCGTATTCCGAGTTACGGCCAATATGCCGATAAAATGACCCCTAAAAAATACATTGAGAAAGTAAAAAGTAAACAATTACACGATTCCGTGCTTTCCTTTCAGTTGAGTAATGACTTTCACGTGCTACGAATCATGAAAAACTATTTGGCTGGTGATGAATTCTCTAAAGAATTTGCCGTTTTACTAGAATGGAACAATATTTATTTTGACGAAAGTCCAAGATTAATAAACACCGAAAAGAATGTTATTCGATTAGGGCTGATTCAATGGCAAATGCGTTCTTTGGGTAACCTCGAAGCCTTATTCGAACAATCGGAGTTTTTTATCGATGTTGTCTCGGGTTACGGGAGTGATTTTGCCTTGTTCCCCGAATTGTTCATCGCACCATTGATGGCCGATTACAACCACTTGACCGAAGCCGAAGCCATTCGAGAATTGGCAAAACATTCTGATCCGATTCGCAAACGATTTCAAGAATTAGCCATTTCGTACAATATCAATATCATTTCGGGCAGTATGCCGTATCTGGAAAATGGCAATTTATATAATGTTGGATTTCTATGCAAAAGAGACGGAACTTCTGAGATGTATACCAAAATTCACGTTACACCAAACGAAGTGCATCATTGGGGAATGAAAGGCGGGTCGGAAATTAAGACTTTCGATACTGATTGTGGCAAAATTGGGATCATGATTTGTTATGATGTAGAGTTCCCAGAAGTCTCTAGAATTATGGCCGATGAAGGAATGAATATTCTGTTTGTACCCTTTTTGACCGATACGCAAAACGCCTACATTCGAGTAAAACACTGCGCACAAGCTAGAGCCATAGAAAACGAATGTTATGTTGCCATTGCAGGTTGTGTCGGAAACTTGCCAAAGGTGAACAATATGGATATTCAATATGCGCAATCTGCGGTTTTTACGCCTTCGGATTTTGCTTTTCCTAGTAATGGAATCAAAGCCGAAACTACGCCAAATACAGAGATGACACTAATTGTAGATGTCGATTTGCGATTGCTAAAAGAATTGCACGAACACGGAAGCGTAAGAATACTAAAAGACAGAAGAACAGATTTGTATGAAATAAAAAAGATAGAGAATTGAGGGAATTTGACACCGGTTTCACAAATTAACACCGATTTGAACAAAGTGGTTTTGAGACTTTGACAAAGAGCACTAACCGAGAAAAATCTTATCGATCAAACACGAATAAAACGTATTGGCTAAAGCCAAAATCCAAAAAAAACGGATTTCTTGAAAAGAGTTCAATACGTTTGAATTACCTACTGTTTTAGCTCGCGAAATGAATGAGAAATTAAATGATCTTGAATTAATTGTTATAAAACAATACTAGTATGAAAACCTGCCTCGAATGTGGAGAGAAAATTGTGGGTCGCGAAGACAAGAAATTCTGCAGCGACGGTTGTCGGAATGCTTACAATAATAAAATAAATAAAGACAGTACAAATTATATGCGGAATATTAACAACAAATTGCGCAAAAATTACCGTATTTTGTCTGAATTAAATATAGAAGGGAAATCGAAAACTACACGTGCCAAATTATTGAGCAAAGGTTTTGATTTTGAGTTTTTTACCTCTATTTTGAATACTAAAACAGGAAATACATACTATTTTTTGTACGACCAGGGCTATATGCTTTTGGATCATGATTTTTATATGCTCGTTAAAAAAGATATTTAATACCACAACCACTATTGACTACCATGAAAAAAGATTATTCCTCCATTTTATCGGTTTTATTTATCCTGGTGATTCTTGGATTCCTTTACGCAACCATGATACCACGCTGGTCGACAACCGAAAACAGCCCTCTTTCTGAGTTTTCTACCAAAAGAGCTTTGGCACAGATCAAAACCATTGCAGCAGCTCCTCATTTTGTGGGTTCCAAAAACCATGAAGTCGTTCCAATTACATTCAGAAAGAACTTCAAAAACTAGGATTAGAAACCTCTTTTCAAGAAGGCTACACCCTTAGCGATTGGGGCAATCTGGTGAAATCAAAAAACATTTTGGCTCGTATAAAAGGCACAAACAGTAGTTCCAAAGCTTTGCTTTTGCTTTCGCATTACGATAGCGCACCCCATTCTTACTCCAATGGAGCAAGCGACGATGCTTCGGGTGTTGCAACAATTCTAGAAGGAGTTCGTGCTTTTTTATACTCCAAAAAGCAACACAAAAACGACATCATCATCTTGTTTACAGATGCCGAAGAGTTAGGACTAAATGGAGCAGCACTATTTATCACAAAACACCAATGGGCAAAAGAAGTAGGGTTGACCATTAATTTTGAAGCACGTGGCTCTTCTGGGCCAAGTTATATGCTGATGGAAACCAACAAAGGGAATGCTGGTTTGGTAAAGGAATTTGCCAACGCCAATACTACTTTTCCAGTATCAAATTCATTGATGTATAGTATTTACAAAATGTTGCCAAATGATACCGACCTAACCGTTTTTAGACAACAAGGCAATATACAAGGATATAATTTTGCCTTTATCGACGACCATTTTAATTATCACACTGCTCAGGATGATTTGAAGCATTTAAACCAAAACACATTGACTCACCAAGGCTCCTATTTGATGCCATTGCTCAATTATTTTTCGAATATCGATTTAAATTCGACAAAAACAATCGAGGATTATGTTTATTTTACCATCCCATTTACTTTTATAAATTATCCTTTTAGTTGGGTTTTGCCCATGACACTTATTGCCTTAGCCCTTTTCTTGGTATTAATTTTTATAGGAAAAGCCAAACGCATATTAGAACTCGGACAGATCATGAGAGGATTCGTTCCTTTTATTCTATCCCTAATTACAGCAGGTACTGTAACCTATTTTGGATGGAATGGATTGCTAAAACTATATCCGCAGTACACTGATTTGCTAAATGGTTTTACTTATAATGGTCACGATTACATTATGGCATTTGTACTCTTGAGCATTGCAATATCATTTCTTTTTTACCATCTCATTTCAGAAAAGAAAATGACAATAAACCATTACGTAGCACCTTTGTTTACTTGGATTATCATCAATGGGTTTATTGCTTACGAACTACAAGGAGCTGGATTTTTGATTATTCCTGTTTACTTTGGTTTGTTTGCTTTTGGTTATTTTATACTAACCCAAAAAGCAAATTGGATTCTTAATTTAATCTGCGCCATCCCTGCATTACTAATTATTGCACCATTTATAGAAATGTTCCCGATAGGTTTGGGTCTAAAAATATTGTTTGGAAGCGCCATACTAACCGTGCTCACATTTACATTAATGTTCCCCGTATTTGGTGCTTTTGCAAAAAAAGGAATGTGGTCTCTATTTGCTTTTATTCTCTCTTTTGCCTTTTTTGCCAAAGCACACTACTATTCGGAATACGAAGAAGGAAAAGCCAAATCGAATAGTTTATTATATGTTTATGATGCCGACACAAACAAATACAATTGGGTTACCTACGACATGAACCTCGATTCATGGAGCAAAATTTATTTGGGAGAAAACCCAAAAAGAGCAACAACTATCAATGAAATGTCGCTGTTTAGCAAATACAATTCTAGTTTTACTTACATCGCCGAAGCACCCCGAAAAAATATTCAGAAACCTAGCATTGAGTTTTTTAAAGATAGCGTAGTAGATAATTTAAGATACATCACACTAAAAATCACTCCCAACAGAAAAGTCAATCGCTATGATATTTTTGCTAATGAAAAGATGGATTTTTACCATTTCAAAGCCAATGGGGTTGAAACTATTGGGCAAAATGGGGCAATCTACGAACGAAAAGGAAAGAAAATACTAAGCTACTATGTGGTAAACAATGAACCCCTTGAAATGCAATTTAGCCTTAACATCTCTACCCTTATTGATATGGAATTATTAGAATCGTCATTCGATTTACTTTCTAACCCTTTGTTTAATATGGCAAAAAGAACACCTTGGATGATGCCAACTCCTTTTGTGTTGAATGATGCCGTGGTGGTTAAACAGAGAATAAAACCAATGCCAAAAACTACAGCAATTTCTGTTGTGAAAGATAGCTTACGCGTGAGGTAAGAAAAGGATATTGTCGCAAATTATGATCTTAGTAAATGTTTTGAAATAAATTATAAAATTCAAAAAAGAATGCGCTCACAAATTGTAATCGCATTCTTTTTTAACCCAATTCTATACAAAACATAAAAAAGACTCTATTATTAATCAACAAGCACATTCAAATTTCAATCCTGCTTTATTTCCGTTTGTTCCCACGGTAGTGTAGCCATCCAATTTCCACCATTCGATTCCGCCTATTAATTCTTTTACTTTAAAACCCAATTGCGTCATCTTTAGAGCTCCTTTTGTCGAAGCATTACAGCCAATGCCATCACAATAGGTTACATACAAAGCTTCTTTATCCAAATAACTGGTAGTTTCCAGACTCATTTCGCGATGCGGAATATTTATGGCATTGGGTATATGTTCTGCCTCAAAACCAACCGTTTTTCTGGCATCGAGAGCGATTACTTTTTCACCATTGTTTATTGCTTCAAACAAATCGGAAGAATCCATTTCAAATGCCAATTTATTCTCGTAATACTTAATTTGAGCTTCCATATTATTCTAATTTTAAATTATTTAGCAGTTCAAAAGTAGTACTACTTTATCTCTAATAAAAACGAAAAGAATTCATCTATTTCATGAATTCTTTTCATGCCAATTCGAGTTTATTTTTTGTTTCTTTGTAAAAACAATTCTCGAAAAATGGAAATAAGACATTTACGATTGATTAAAGCAATTGTTGAAGAAGGAAGTATCACAAAGGCAATAGACACACTGCATTTGACACAATCGGCATTGAGCCATCAACTCAAAGAAGCAGAAAATCAATTGGGTACTAAGATATTTTTGAGAATGAATAAAAAAATGGTTTTGACCAAAGTTGGCGAGAAACTATACGAAATTGCAACCGAAATTCTCGACAAACTTTCAAAAACGGAACTAGAAATCAAACAAATGGTTTTTGGAGAATTTGGAGAAATACGCATCAGTACCGAATGCTTTTCTGGTTATCATTGGTTACCGCCTGTCTTGAAACAATTTCACCATTTATACCCTAACGTAGCATTAAAAATTATAACCGAAGGCACGCATTATCCGTTACAAAACCTTCTTGATGATAGAATTGATATTGGAATAGTAAGTGATCAGATAAAAGAGGATAGGATAAAATATTTAGAACTTTTTCAGGATGAAATCATGATGGTAGTTGCTGAAAATCATGCTTGGGCAACTAAAAAGTATGTTGTAGCCGAAGATTTTACCAACGAACATTTAATCATTCATTCGCTACCAATGGAAACAGTTACTATTCATCAATTGGTTCTGGCTCCCGCCAAAATAACTCCAAAAAAAATAACTGCATTACCACTTACCGAAGCTTCACTAGAGATGGTCAAAGCCGATATGGGAGTAATGTCGATGGCAAAATGGGCACTACAACCCTACTTGAAGAACAACCCAATAAAAGCGATTAAAATTGGAAAGAACGGACTAAAAAGAAAACATTTTATAGCCATTAGAACCAATAAGGAGTATCCCGATTATTTCAATCATTTTATAGCTTTTTTACAAACCGAAATTAATTTACAATGAATTATTTAATTCGAGATTGCCAACCAAAGGATGTAAACGCTGTGGTTCATTTATGCCAAAAACACGCAGACTACGAACGAGCCCTTTTTAATCCGATTGAAAAAGAAAACGGACTTAAAAATGCTTTGTTTGGTAAACAACCTAAATTATTCTGTTTGGTTGTAGAAGTCAATGAAACAATCGTTGGCTATGCAAGTTATACTTTTGATTTTTCAACTTGGGATGCCGCTACTTTTATGCATATGGATTGTTTATATCTCGAAGAGGAAGTTCGCAGTTTTGGAATTGGCGATGCCATAATAGCAAAATTAAAGCAAATTGCAACCGATAAAAATTGTATCAATATACAATGGCAAACACCTAAATTCAACGAAAAAGCAATTAAATTTTACCGTCGTATCGGAGGAACAAGAAAAGACAAAGTACGCTTTTTTCTAGATTTGTAGTATCACTTATAAAACAACCAAGGCAAAGCCTTTAAAAACAGAAAAAAAGCCATAAGTTTGAAGAAAGTGGTTTGGGACTTTGGCAAAGAGTTGCTAATTAAGAAAAACCTTGTCTATAGAACGCTGATGACACGGATTTTTAAAAAAGAGTTAAACAAGATTTTTCTATTTAACATCCGAAAATAGATGACAAAGAAACCTGTAAAATCTTTATGATCTGCGACAAAAATACAGACAAGCATAAAAATAAAAAATGAAACAAATAAGCATATTAGGCTGCGGATGGTTGGGTTTGCCTTTGGCGAAAGCCTTAATAGTAAATGGTTTTTCGGTAAAAGGTTCAACTACATCCGAAAGCAAAATTTCTGAACTGAATGCATTGGGAATCGATTCATTTTTAATTACCCTGAGCCCTATCGAAGGGGCACTTGATAGCAAAAGTATCATTGGGACTATAGCAGATTTTCTTAATACAAGTAAAACGTTGGTTATCGATATCCCTCCCCAATTGAGAATAAAAAATAGTAAGCTTTCGACTGTAGAAAAAAAGGTATTTGTAGAAAAAATAAAAACCTTGATTCCTCATATAGAAAAATCGACCGTAGAGAATGTGCTTTTTGTGAGTTCGACTTCGGTTTATGGCGAAGCCAATGGCACGATAACCGAAGAAACGATTACAAAACCCGACACCCAAAGCGGGAAACAATTGTTAGAAACTGAAGCTCTTATACAAAACAACCCCAACTTCAAAACCACGATTCTCCGTTTTGGCGGTTTGATAGGAGAAGATCGACATCCCATACACTATTTGGCAGGAAAAAAAGATTTAGAAAACCCCGAAGCACCTATAAACTTGATTCATCGGGAAGATTGTATCGGCATTATCTTAAAAATCATCAAGACCAATTGCTGGAACGAAACTTTCAATGCCGTTGCACCACATCATCCTTCTAGAAAGGCCTATTATACCGAAAAAGCCACCGTTTTGAATTTGGAATTGCCACAATTTAATCCTGATAAACCCTCTTTCGGCAAAACGATTGTAAGTACCAAAACAGAAACGCTACTAAACTATACTTTTATCCAAACCACCTTGTAAATTGAGAACTAAAATAAAAACCGCTTTTTCATCTAAAATTAATGCTATAGGTTTTCCTATCTTGGCTTTATGCTGGGTTAGTTTTTTTTGGGGTACCACTTGGCTTGCCTCCAAAGAAGGTGTAAAACACATGCCTGCATTGCAACTGGCAGCCATCAGACAATTCTTGGGCGGATTCCTTTATATTTCCTTTTTTCTGCTCAAAAAAACACCTTGGCCCAAAGGAAAGCAATGGAGAACTATTCTTATTTTGAGTTTTCTTAACTTTGTTTGCAGTAATGGTCTGAGTACTTGGGGAATCAAGTACATCCCAAGCGGACTTGGGGCTATAATCGGAGCAATGGTTCCTTTATGGATTGTTATTATTAGTTTTTTTAGAGGTCAGAAAATAACACGATTGGCGTTGTTAGGCATCGTGATTTGTTTTTGTGGTGTTTGTGTCATTTTCTATGAACACCTGTTAGATTTTATAAAACCCGATTTTCAATTTGGTATCTTTCTCT
>JAYVGE010000138.1:0-4407 GCA_043772515.1 Flavobacterium sp.
ACAATTAAATGACACTAAATACATCAGTAAGATTGTAAAAAATCTTTTGAGTAAAATAGTTCGTGAAGATGATGAGCAAGAAGTAACCTCAAAACATATTGTTTCCTTAAATGGCTCAATAACTTCAAAAATGAAACAAGACTGGGGCTTGAATGATGTTTGGAATCAAATTGTTACGCCTCGTTTTGAAAGACTAAATACTTTAACAGACAGTAATAAATTTGGAAATTGGGAAAACAAATTTGGAAAAAACGTTTTTCAAACAACTGTTCCAGATGAAATTGCCAAAGGGTTTTCTAAAAAAAGAATTGACCATCGCCATCACGCTCTCGATGCGTTGGTTATAGCTTGTGTAACAAAAGATCACGTAAACTACTTGAATTCAATAAACTCAGAGAGAAAAAACTACTCATTGGTTTCTAAATTAAGAATTCAACAGGAACAAACTATAACAAAAGATAATCACGACGGAACACTTTGTGAAGAAAAGAAACTAATTGCTAAAGAATTCCATAAACCTTGGAGTAATTTCACAAAAGATGCAAAAGACGTTCTAAACCAAACTATCATCAGTTTCAAGCAAAACACTAGGGTTATCAATAAAACGGTAAACAAATATCAAGTTTGGAAAGAAGAAGATGGTGCAATGAAAAAAATCACAACTAAACAAGTAAAAGGAGATAACTGGGCGATTAGAAAACCAATGCATGCTGAAACCGTTAGTGGAAAAGTATTTTTAAAGCGAATTAAACAAAGTCATATTACCATTGCAAATGCTATTGAACAAATAGAGTTAATTGTTGACAAGGAAGTTAAAAAACAGCTAGTTGTAAAAATCAAGCAATATCCTAATAATAGTGATGGTTTAAAAAAGCACCTCAAAGCTTTTCCTGTAACGATAGATGGAAAAACTATTGACAAAGTACAGATTTATGAAATATCTCAAAACACTACCGCTACAAGAAAAACATTAGATATTACTTTTGATGAAAAAAGAATTGAAAAAATAACCGATACTGGTATTCAAAAAATTTTATTAAATCATCTTAGACAAGAAATCTATCAAAATGCTATTGATGAAAATGGAAAAAAAATCCTAGCTCACGAAGTTGCTTTTTCTGAAAATGGATTAGATGAATTAAATAAAAATATTACAGCATTAAATAATGGTAAAAACCACCAACCTATAAAAAAAATTCGCGTTTTTGAGGAAGGTGGCAAATTTAGCCTAGGGCAAACTGGTAACAAAGCTGATAAATATGTTGAAGCTGCTAAAGGAACAAACTTATTTTTTGCAATTTATCAAGATGAAAAGGGGAAACGAAACTACAAAACCATTCCTTTCAATGAAGTAATTGAAAGACAAAAACAAGGGTTAAGTTCTGCACTAGAAATAGATGAGAACGGAAATCGTCTTTTATTTACTCTTTCTCCAAATGATTTAGTTTATATACCAACAAACGAAGAAAAGGAAAATTTAATTCACATTAATTTTGACAAATTATCTAAAGAGCAAACTGAACGCATATATAAATTTGTAAGCTGTACTGGTGGAGAAGGACATTTTGTTTCAAATAATTATTCAAAAGAAATAATCTCTAATGAAAATGGTTCTAATAATAAAAATGAACGAATGCTAGAGTTGAACAATTCAAATACTATTTATGATGAAAAAGAAAAACCAGTAATGATTAAATCCGTTTGTTGGAAACTAGAAGTTGACAGACTTGGGAAAATTAAAAGAATCATCCGATGATAAAATGTATCCATTTCTTCGGTAATCCCGCTTATTTGAGTACCAAAACGAACAAATTGTAATCTCTTATCCCGATTATAAATTCAATAGGATTGGGCTTTAGCCCATTCAACAAAAAACAGGAATAAACAAAATGGCTTTAGCCAAAACATTTCGGCTAAAGCCTTTCCTAAATCAATTATCGTTCCCCTCCATTTAAAAATGGAGGCAATTGATGAAAAAATTATAAGCAATTTAAACAATAAATTATGCCTTATATCAAAACCTACATCCATTTTGTTTGGAGTACAAAAAACAGAATTCCTTTTTTGGACAGCAAGGAATTAAGACAAAAAGTTTGGTGTCATATTAAAGAAAATGCCAAAGAGAAAGGGATTTTTGTTGATTATGTTAATGGATATTCAGATCATTGTCATTGTTTGGTTTCTATAGGAGCAGATCAAACCATTCAAAAAATTATGCAACTCATAAAAGGGGAATCTTCTTTTTGGATTAACAAAAACAAATTGTGTTTAGATAAATTTGAATGGCAAGATGAATATTTTGCGGTTTCGGTTTCGGAATCTATGGTTGATAAAGTTCGAAATTATATTAAAAACCAAGAAGAACATCATAGCAAACAAACATTTGAAGAAGAATACAACGAATTTATTACTAAATATCAATTTCAAAAAGAATAGAATTTGGCTAAAGCCATTTACATTATTATCATATCCTCCCTCCAGCTAAAGCTGGAGGCAATTCAAAAGCTGAAGACAATTCAAAAGTTATAGGGTTCAATAGGATTGGGCTTTAGCCCATTCAACAAAAAAATGAATTTAAAAGGCTTTAGCCTACTATTTTAGTGAAGTATTTTTATTTATAAACAGCTGATTATAAATTTGTAAATCAAAAAAAAGAATGATAAAACGAACCCTTTTCTTCGGCAATCCCGCTTATTTGAGTACTAAAAACGAGCAAATTGTTATCTCCTATCCCAACCCCTCCCCGACCCTCCCCGAAGGAGAGGGAGAAAAAAAGCAAGAAACCAAAACCGTGGCTATTGAAGATATTGGTGTTATCGTTTTGGAGAACCAGCAGATCACGATTACCAATGGTTTACTCGAAAAACTGACCAATAATAATGTGGCATTAATCAATTGCGACCAATACCATTTGCCAATTGGCTTGTTAATGCCACTCAACGGACATACCGAACAAACAGAGCGTTTTAAAAACCAAATTAATGCTTCTGCCCCACTCAAAAAGAATTTGTGGCAACAAACCATAAGTGCCAAAATTATGAACCAAGCGGGACTGCTCAAAGAAAAAGGAATCCCCATGCGAAAAATGGAGCTTTGGGCAAAAGAAGTTACATCGGGAGATGCACTCAATCACGAATCCAGAGCAGCTGTTTATTATTGGCAAAACCTCATCACGGTAGAAAATTTTACCAGAGGACAAAAAGGAATTCCGCCCAATAATTTATTGAATTATGGCTATGCTATTTTGAGAGCGATTACGGCAAGAGCGATTGTCAGTTCTGGAATGTTACCCACTTTAGGCATCTTTCATCGCAACAAATACAATGCCTATTGCCTAGCCGATGATATTATGGAGCCCTATCGCCCATACGTGGACTTGATTGTGTGTCACATTATGGAAACCGAGGATTCGTACGACGAATTGACAACCGATATAAAAAAACAATTGTTAAATATTGCCAGTATAGATGTTTTTATTGACGGAAAGAATAGTCCGTTGATGGTCGCGATGAGTAGAACTACACATTCCTTACACGAATGTTTTGAGGGAACAGCAAGGAAAATTTTATACCCTGTTTATGTATGACGAACATTACACCCGTTTAAACCAATATAGAAGTTTGTGGATATTAGTCTTTTTTGATCTGCCCACCGAAACGCGCAAAGAGCGTAAAATTGCCAGTACATTTCGCAAGAAATTATTGGACGATGGTTTTTCTATGTTCCAATTTTCGATCTATATGCGGTTTTGTGCCAGTAGAGAAAACTCCGAAGTACACACCAAAAGAATTAGGAATAATTTACCTGAACATGGCAAAATTGGGGTAATGCAAATAACCGATAAACAATTTGGGATGATGGAACTTTTTTATGGAAAAAAACCTGTAGAACCGGATAAACCTTCACAACAATTAGAGCTTTTCTAAAAACCAGGATTTAAAAAAAGTCCAACTACCTGTACCTCAGCACCCAAACATTACTCTTTTCTAATTCCAAAATAAGCTCATAACTACCAACATATCAAACGATTAACTCGCGGTATGTTGGAAATTATAAGCTAAAATACAATTTTGAAAGCAATTCACAACTATTATTATTATCAAAAAATTACATTATATGTTGGTAATTATAAGCTAAAATACAATATGGATAGTATTTTAAAATAAAAAAACAATCTTTTCTCTGTTGCGCTTCAATAAAGTAGGAAAATTTAGGAAACTTGGGAGACTACGTTTTTTTTACATGTAACTGCTTGATTGTCAGTAGAAAAAATTTAAAAAATAGTTTCCAATCAAGTAAAAAGACTGAAAATGAACCCTAAAATAGGGTAAAATTTTAGGAAACTTTTTTAATTTATAGCTAAAAACCAGGATTTAAAAAAAGTCCAACTACCTGTACCTCAGCACC
>JAYVGE010000139.1:0-4394 GCA_043772515.1 Flavobacterium sp.
AACGGAGGAGAATATGAAATGCTAGTTCCAAACGCTGTAAGAGTAGTTGGTAGCGGTCAACCGTAGAACGAGATCTAAACAATATAAATTTGTAAAAAGCACTATTTCGCAGTAATTTTACAATCTAAAAAACAAACATCATAATGAGCATAGAAAGAGAATTAAATAAACGCAGCGGATCTCAATGTGAACTTTGTGCAGCTACCGAAAATCTAAAAGTATACCAAGTACTTCCTACCAAAAAAGGAGGATTAGACGAAAGTATCATGGCTTGTAACACTTGTATCGACCAAATCGAGAATCCGGATAATCTAGATTTAAATCATTGGAGATGTCTAAATGACAGCATGTGGAGCGAGCATACAGCCGTGCAAGTAGTTGCGTGGAGAATGCTAAGTCGCCTTCGCAAAAATGGTTGGCCACAAGAATTATTAGAACAAATGTATTTAGACGAAGATACTTTGGCTTGGGCTCAGGCAACTGGAGAAGGGGAAGAAGATGAAAACAAAATTGTACATAGAGATAGCAACGGAGTAATTCTGGAACATGGAGATTCTGTAGTTTTAATTAAAGATTTGAAAGTAAAAGGATCAAGTATGGTTGCCAAACAAGGAACAGCTGTTCGCAACATTAGATTAGATCACGAAAACTCCGAATATATTGAAGGTAGAGTCGATGGTCAGCAAATAGTGATTATTACCCAATACGTGAAGAAAATATAATAGTCAAGTGGTCAGATAAAAGAGTGATCAGTAATCCCTTTATAACAAAAAAATCGTTAACAGCAAATAGCATACTGTTAACGATTTTTTATTTTTAGAATATTTTTCTGCTCACTAAAAAACGGAACATTAAAAACACTCCCTAATCCCTACTCCTCGTCTTTCTTAATAACTTTTCTCGCCACTTCGATTTTAAATTTCTTGCCTTTCATTTTTTCCTCCTTGATGGCTTGAAGCAAGTCTTTGACTTTATTAAATTTTACGGCAGCAAAGGAGATAAAATCTTTTACTTCAATTAATCCTAAATCGCCTTTTTCGAGTTTTCCTTTTTGAGAAAAGAAACCAACAATATCTATTTTATTGAGTTTGTTCTTTTTTCCGCCACTGATGTAAATCGTTTGAAATTCGGGTGGTTTTGGCAAAGTTGTTGTGTTTTCTATTTTTAGAACTTCCATGCTATAATCGATATAATCCATTTTTTTCTCACTTTCGTGAGCGATTATATAAGCCGTTCCAGAAGCCAACATCCGTGCAGTTCTCCCGTTTCTATGGGTAAACTCGTCTGCTTTTGATGGCAAATGATAATGTATTACATGATTCATTTCGGGAATATCAAGCCCACGTGCAGCCAAATCTGTTGTAATTAAATAACTCACACTTCCGTTTCTGAATTGAATTAACGCACGTTCGCGTTCGTCCTGATCCATTCCTCCGTGGTAGTACGTGGCATAAATTCCTTTTTCGTTCAACGTATCACTTATTCTTTCTGCCGCATCGCGATGATTACAAAAAACGATAGCCGATTGTGACTTCAACGAACAAATCAAGTTAAATAAACTTCCTATTTTGTCTTTTTCTTTCGAAACCACCATTTTTGTACTCAAGTTGGTTTCTTCTTCTTCTGATGGAATAAAATCTAAAATCATCGGATTTACCACTCTTGTATATCTTGGAATCTCGATATCGGAAGTAGCCGAGACCAACACTCGTTTATTCAATTTGATTAATTTTCCGATTATAAATGACATCTGCTCATGAAAACCCAATTGTAGGGATTTGTCAAACTCATCGAGAATTAAGGTTTGAATTTTATCTACCCGAAAAGTTCCTCTATCGATATGATCTGCGATTCGTCCTGGAGTTCCTATCAAAACCGCTGGAGGATTGCTTAGATTTTTAATTTCGGTATCGATAGAATGTCCGCCATAACAAACATTTACTTTATAATCCGTTCCCATTTTTTTCCAAACTTGCTCAATTTGCAATCCTAATTCTCTTGATGGAACTAAAATCAAACATTGAACCGATAGAATTTCGGTCTGTAGCATTTCTAAAATAGGCAACAAAAAAGCCAACGTTTTTCCTGAACCTGTTGGCGAAAGTAGTAAAACATTATTGTCATTCAAGATCGCATCTTGTGCAACTTCTTGCATTTCGTTTAGGCTTTCGATGCCTAAATTTAAAAGTATATTATTGGAATGGTGTTTCTTATTCATTTTGCAAAGGTACTTAAAAAAGTGATTCTTTTTTAGTGGTTTGTTTTGATAAAAATGAAAACAAATTGTAAATAATTTAACATCTAAATAATTACATTTTATTTCTATTTAAAAACCAAAACAAGAGACTTTTTACTTTTTATTTTCTACTGATAACCTGTTTTTCCTTTGCTCAAAAAAATTGAGACCAATTTTACTAATTCACACAAATAATTCGTAAAATTAGTAAAATTGGTGTTTATTTCTTCAAAGATTATTTTAAAAAACGCTCTCTTCTTCAAACAATAATTTTATGTTTTCGTAAGAATTTTTTAACGCTTCGGGTATTTCACTTGGTTTCAGCCAGGCTACTTTTTCGATTCCTTCTTCTAATTGTCCTTGCGGAATGCCTTCAAAATTAGATTGCATTTCGAACCAATGGGTAATCTTCAACTTGTATTTTCCGTTTCGTCGAAAAACATGATACGTTTTTTGGAGTTTTTTGGTAATCGTCAATAAATCGACGCCTGTTTCTTCAGTAACTTCTCTCATGGCGGTAATCTCAATTTCCTCTCCTTTTTCTATCCCGCCTTTGGGTAAATCCCATTTTCCATTTCTAAAAATAAACAGCACTTCTCCTTTTTTATTGTAAACCAAGCCTCCTCCGGCTTTATTAACAGGGATTTTTGCTTTCAAAGTTTTCATAATTTCCCTTTCATCGGGATGATAGAGATAGGCTTTTGAAATTTTATTTTGAAAAATTTTAACTATAAGTTGCTCAACATCAATACTTTCAAGCAAAAATAACTGAAAATCGGTCTCCTTAGAGATTTCATTTGTCAAAAAAAGTGGTTTGTCGTTCACAAAAACTTTATACATTTGTACTATGATTTTTAACAAAGATACTGCCGAAAAAACAGCCGAATTGCTTTTGCAAATAAATGCAATTAAATTGAATCCAAGAAATCCTTTTACATGGGCATCTGGATGGAAATCTCCAATTTACTGTGACAACAGACTAATACTCTCATTTCCAGCCATAAGAAATTATGTTCGAGATGAATTTTCTAAAAACATAGAAAAACAATTTGGCAAACCCGATGTTATTGCTGGCGTTGCCACCGGAGCAATAGGTATTGGTATGCTAGTTGCAGAGCGTTTGGGGTTGCCATTTGTATATGTACGTCCAGAACCAAAAAAACACGGAAGACAAAACCAAGTAGAAGGCTTCTTAGAAAAAGGACAAAGCGTCGTGATTATAGAAGACCTAATTAGTACTGGAAACAGTAGCTTGCTTGCTGTAGAAGGATTACGAGAAGCGGGAGCAACTATAAAAGGAATGGCAGCCATATTTACGTATGGTTTTGATGTTGCCGAACAAAATTTTAAGAAGGCCAATATCGATTTATTTACATTGAGCAATTACGAAAATTTAATTAATTTGGCTGTAGCACAAAAACACATAACCGAACAAGAGGAACAAACCTTGAGAGAATGGAACAGAAGTCCAGCTACTTGGGGAGTATAGATTTTTGATTGCAGAATTTAGAATTTCCCTATTGAAATTGTAATTAATAGTAAAAAAATAGCCCACATTAGATTTAAAATAAAAAAAATATGAATTTAGAAAGTCCAAAAGTTACGGTACAAAAATCGGCTCAAGAATTATTTGATTTATTGAGCGATGTAAAAAATTTTGAAATATTAATGCCCGAGAACATTGCTAAATTTGAAGTTATTGGCGAAGATGCTTTTATTTTTGGTTTAAAAGGAATGCCCGAAATAAAACTAAAAATGAAAGAAAAAGTAGCCCCAAACAAAATAGTTTTGGGTGCAGCAAGTGACAAACTTCCTTTTACTCTGGTGGCTAACATCGATAGCATTTCCGATACTTCTAGTGATGTAAAACTAGATTTTGAAGGTCAATTTAATGCCATGATGGCCATGATGATCAAAGGACCTATAGGAAAATTTATAGAAACCTTGGCAAACAATATGACTAAACTGTAATCCTACAGCGTTTTGAACAAAAAAATCCTTTTGGTATTGAACTAAAAGGATTTTTTTGTTTAAAAAAAATGCAACATCCTAAATAAGTTCTCCAAAGAAACTAATTCTCAGGGCAAACGCATTAAAAATATTTCAAGGTTTTTTTACACGAATTACACTAATTAGCACGAATTTAGATATGATATTA
>JAYVGE010000140.1:0-11132 GCA_043772515.1 Flavobacterium sp.
GTCTGAAATCTCACCTGGCACCAAAAAACCAGTTTCATCTAGCTGATTTTGAAATAACCCAGCACTAATTCCGAATGACAATTGGTTTAGATCGACTTCATCTCTAGAAAACATAATATGATGAGCGTAGGTAAGCTTGATTCCTTTTTGAGAATGATACCCATTTTTATCATTAAAAAGAATAATCCCTGCTCCAGACTTCTCTCCTATTCTACCATTATAACTCAAGGTTTGCAATGCTGGCGCATCTCCTTGACCAAACCATTGCTGGCGGGCTGTTAATCTAATCTTGGCGCAATTGGCTGCACCCGCCATAGAAGGATGTATAAGATAATAGTTATCCGATAAATAATCAGAATAAACGGCTATTCCTTCTTGGCAGAAAGACATTTGAGAAATAAATAATACTACTATATAACTTATTCTAAAATTCATAAATTCTGTCTTTATTAATAATAAAAATGCGTTCTCAATGCTTTCGTCTTCAAATATTCTAAGTACAAAACGTCTAACCCGTAAACAAGTTGAAGTAAACCTTTTTTTAATAAAAAACCTAATAGCACCTACACTAGACAAAAAAAAAAAAAAACGGAATAACTATTGAACAAAAATAAATCAAACTAACACAAATTAACAATAATTTAATTTATAAAATCCACATCAAATATAAGAAAAAAGACCGATATAACTGCAAGAAAACATTGATATAATCAATTATTTTCAAACACACCCTGGACATTCACTTTTAAAAGATTAGCCACTAATTTTTAGATTAAAGTAGTCCTTTTAGAATTCTTAATGATCAATTAAGAAATAAATGATACCGAATTGGCGAAGTTATTTTTGTCTTTTTTAAGGCGAGATATTTTAAGGAAAGGAAGGGAGAATAGGAGCATTGATCTTATAGTTGGACTATTGAACATTGAAATAACAAAAGTCTTTTTTAGTAGTAAGTGGCAATTATTATAAGAGCAAATACCTTGAAACATCCCTTTTGCTTTGGATGAAAATGAGAAACTTCGATTATAATTATTTACCTTTGTACTCTTAAAACATAAGAACCGCTTTGATTTAGAAAAAAAACAAAAATCATGACAAAAATCACCATAAAAGAAACACAAAACCCTACCATATTAAAATTTGAATTTCAAGAATTTATCACCAAAAACGAGAATTTTGAATTCAAAAATATAGACGAAGCCAAAAACTCACCTCTAGCACAACAATTGTTCTACCTGCCATTTGTAAAGACTGTTTATATTTCTGGAAATTTTATTGCTATCGAAAGGTTCAGTATTGTAGAATGGGATGATGTAAAAGATGCCGTTGCAGAACAAATCGAAACATTTGTAAACAACGGTGGAATTATTATAAATATAGAAGAGAATAAAACAAAAAAACAACCCATAACCGTTTACGGAGAATCTACTCCTAACCCAGCGGCACTGAAATTTGTGGTGAGCAGAATGTTGACAAAAAATGCGGTAGAATTCAAAAACATTGATCAAACAGTTGCTTCTCCATTAGCAAAAGAATTGTTTAAATTTCCTTATGTAAAAGAAATTTTTATCGATGAGAACTACATTTCTGTAACAAAATACGAAATTAATGACTGGCAAGATATAACATTAGAATTAAGGGGTTTCATTAAGCAATTTATAGAAAATGGAGGAACAGTTCTTGACGAAAACAAAATTGAAATCATTGCAAAAGACGAAAAAACAAAAGACGAAAGGTTTGACTCCCTAGACGAAACATCACAAAAAATCATCAATATACTAGAAGAATATGTAAAACCTGCCGTGGCAGCCGATGGAGGAAACATATTGTTTGATTCTTACGATCCGGCAACCAAAACCGTAAAAGTGGTTATGCAAGGCGCTTGCAATGGCTGTCCCTCTTCTACATTTACACTCAAAAGCGGTATCGAAAATATGCTAAAAAGCATGCTTAATGACGAAGCCATAAAAGTTGAAGCGGTAAACGGCTAACTCATAAAACACCGATAGACTACTAATAACTAATTGATTAATAAAAATATTTTTATATAATTTTTAATTTAAAGCCTCAAAATGCTTAAATTTAGTACTTAATTAATCTAAAAATAAAAAATATGTCAGTACTAAAAGTTATCGAAGTTCTTTCTAGTTCAAAAATTAGCTGGGAAGATGCAACTCAAAAAGCAGTTGCCAAAGCATCAAAATCGGTAAAGCACATAAAATCGGTATACGTGCAAGATCAAAGTGCTTCTGTAAAAGACGGTACAATTGAGGAATACAGAGTCAATCTAAAATTAACTTTCGAACTCGAATAGTTTATCAAACAAAAACTAAGGCGTTTCATCAGAGACGCTTTTTTTATTTTTAGAAGCTATCTCCAGCTATTCGTTGCCAATAAAATTCACGGAACACCAAACAAATAGCAGTCTAATGAAATAATCTTTTTCGATAAAACCTCAAAAAAGGATTCCCGTTGCTATCTGGACTAAAAAAATTACAATGAACGAACTACATTTAGAAACAAGTCCCTATTTATTACAACATGCAGAGAATCCTGTACATTGGAAATCTTGGAACAGCCATTCTCTAGCAGAAGCCAAAGAAAAGAACAAACTCATCATTATTAGTATAGGCTACTCTGCATGTCACTGGTGCCACGTTATGGAACACGAAAGTTTCGAAAAACAAACGGTTGCCAATGCAATGAACACCCATTTCATAAACATTAAAGTCGATCGCGAAGAGCGTCCCGATGTAGATGCGGTGTATATGAAAGCCGTACAAATCATGACCGGTCGTGGCGGTTGGCCCTTAAACATCGTTACCCTTCCAGACGGGAGACCCGTTTGGGGAGGAACCTATTTTGGACCAGAAGAGTGGACACAAACATTGAACCAACTACAAGAAATGTATCAATCGACGCCAGATAAGATGATCGAATATGCCGAAAAACTACACCAAGGGATTGAAGCCATCGGAATGGTACAAAATGAGTCTCCAGAAACAACCAACCTCCAAAATAAAATAGAAGATTTAGTCGAAAAATGGAAAAAAAGCTTCGACTGGGAATTTGGTGGTATGGCACGAGCACCAAAATTTATGATGCCCAACAATTATCATTTTTTGATGCGTTTTGCCTTTCAGAAAGAAGACAGCCAATTAATGGATTTTGTAAATCTAACTTTGACAAAAATGGCTTACGGCGGTATTTTTGACACGCTGGATGGTGGTTTCTCGAGGTATTCTGTAGATATGAAATGGCATATCCCTCATTTTGAGAAAATGCTTTATGACAACGGGCAATTGGTATCGTTATATAGTGATGCCTACAAATTGACCCAAAACCCACTGTACAAAGAAGTAATCGAAAAGACATTGTGCTTTGTCGAAAAAGAACTCAAGAACTCCGAAGGCGGCTTCTATTCTGCACTAGACGCAGACAGCCTAAATCCAGAAAACCATCTCGAAGAAGGTGCTTTCTATGTTTGGAAAATAGAAGAATTGAAAACAATCATTGCAGACGATTTCGAATTATTTAGCCAAGTTTTCAACTGTAATCCTTTTGGATTATGGGAAGAGGAGAATTATGTACTTATTCAGAGCCAAACGCTCGAAGCAATAGCCGATCAGAACAATTGTACCGTTGAAACCCTTCGAAACAAGAAAAAAACTTGGGAAAAACTATTGTACATCGAAAGAGAAAAGCGTTCTAAACCCCGTCTAGACGACAAAACCTTGACTTCCTGGAACGCTATTATTCTAAAAGGATATGTAGATACTTACAAAGCATTAAAAACAGACACCTATTTGGCAACAGCACTCGAAAACGCTGCTTTTATAGCCAACGCACTTTGGTCACCCGAAGGAAATTTGTGGCACAGTTACAAAAACAAAAAAAGCAGTATAAACGGTTATCTAGAAGATTACTGTTTCGTAATTGCGGGATTTATCGCCTTGTACGAAGTAACTCTTGACGAAAAATGGTTAGAGAAAGCCAAACAACTCACCGATTATAGTTTTGAGCATTTTTATGATGAGAAAACCTTATTCTTTGCTTTTACTTCCAATTTAGACGATGCTTTAATAACCTCCCATTATGAAACGGAGGACAATGTTATCCCAGCATCAAATTCGGTTATGGCAAAAAATTTATTTCAGTTGAGCATTTATTTTAATAATCCATATTACAAAAAAATTAGCCAACAAATGACCTACAGCATCGTTCCGAGTATTGATTATCCTTCGGCTTATTCCAATTGGCTAGACGTTGCACTACATTTTTCGAAAGAAAACAAAGAAGTAGCCATTTGTAGCAAGCAAGCTTTAAACCATCTTAAAAAAATAAACAACTATTACATTCCGAATATAATAGTGGGTGGAACTACAAAAACAACAACGCTTCCCTTCTTGAAAGACCGCTATAGAGAAAACGAATCGTTGTTTTATATTTGTCAAAACAAAACATGCGACTTACCAACAACTGATTTTCAGCAAATTATTGAAAATTTAATATCTAAATCTTAAAAAAAATTACTTAAATTGCAATCTAATAAAAATCAAAAAAAAACCATGGGAGTATCATCATTTTTTAAGAATTTATTTGGCTCAGCAAAAAACACAGCCAATGAATTTGTAGATCAGGCAGAAACAGCTATTGAGCAAGCAAAAGAAGCAGCAACCCCTTACCTAGACAAAGCAGAAGCTTTTGCTGAGGAAACTTTTGAGAAAGCAAAAGAAGCAGCAGCTCCAATTATAGAAAAAGCAGAAGATTATGCCGAACAAGCAAAAGCTGTGGCAACCGAATATTCTGAAAAAGCTGGTGCTGTTCTGGGAAATGTAGTCGAAACTGTAAAAGAAAATGCGACAATCGCTATGGACAAAGCAGAAGATATGGTAGCCCAAGCCAAAGAGGCCACCGCACCCAAGCTAGACAAAGCAGAAAACATAGTAGACGAAACCAAAACAATGGCTACAGACGCCGTTACAGGTGTTGAAGAAAAAACGACATCAATTACCCACGATACCGCTACCGAAGCAACAGAAGCTGTAAAAAAAAGCATTTCTAAAACAGAAGAAGCCGCAGATTAAATTCAAAAAAAAGTAATTAATTTGTATTTTTGCATACAACACAAACCTTCTCTATTGGGAAGGTTTTTTATTAAATAAAATTATGACCATAAATCCAGAGGCGATAACGCGTCACTTAGACACATTTACAAACGCTTTTATTGCCTACTCCCCAAAATTAATTTCGGCATTTTTAATTCTTTTTGCAGGACTTTACGCCATTCGCCTTATCAATAGATTTATAAGACGCGTCATGGTAAAAAGGAATCTCGACCCTACATTGACCAAATTTCTTGCCGATATTTTACTATGGGCTTTAAGAGTGCTACTGTTTGTGACCTTTATATCAAAACTAGGAATCGAAACCTCATCGTTTGTAGCCATACTTGCTTCGATGGGCCTTGCCATAGGCTTGGCGCTTCAAGGATCTTTATCTAATTTTGCTGGAGGAGTCTTAATAATTCTCAATAAACCATTCAAATTAGGCGATTATATCGAAGCCCAAGGAACGATGGGAACGGTGAGTGAAATACAAATATTTGTAACCAAATTGATAACAGCAAACAACCAAGCCACCTTTATACCGAATGGCATTTTATCAAATGGTATAATTACGAACTACTCTTTATTAGGATATCGAAGAGCCGATTTGACCTTTTCGATTTCATATGATACCGATATTAAAAAAGCAAAGGAACTTATTTTGGAGGTATTAAAAAACAATTCGAAAGTATTAAAAACCCCGGCAGCAGAAGTCACCGTCAAAAACTTAACTGATAGCAGTATTCAACTAGCGGTAAGACCTTGGGCAAACAATCATGATTTTAGCACTGTTTTTTCTGAAACATTAGAGAACTGCAAAACTGCCTTTGATACTGCTGGGATTACCATTCAACCTTATGTTCTCGAGTTTTCTAAAACGAACAAATAGAATGGGATACAATTAATTTTACCACACTTCAATGAAGCTTAATACCATTCGTTATTATAAAATGGTCCAATTGTCAGTTCGAACGCAGTCGAGAACCGTTGTGAGATCTCGACTGCGCTCGATGTGACAAAAAACAATTGGACTATATTGAACTTAGATTCAATACATAAATGCAACTTTTGGCAGCTGCAATTAAGATTAAATATTTTATCAGAAAAGAGAAAAGAAACTAAATTCTTTTCCCCTTTGCTGACTGGATAAATTTGTCTTACTTGCTCCTCGACCAAAATTCGCAAAAGTATGAGTCATTTAACACAGGAGCAAAGATATACAATTGAGATATTACACAACGAAAATTATTCTCAAACAGAAATAGCTAACCGTATAGGTAAAGATAAATCTGTCATTAGCAGAGAATTAAAAAGGAATTGCGACAAGAGAAATGGAAAGTATAGAGCTTCATTAGCCCACCGCAGGTGCAAAAAAAGGCATTCCGATAAAAACAAAATCATATATTTCACAAAAGAGGTAAAGGATTATGTAGATTATTGGATTAAAGAAGACTACAGTCCTGAGCAAATAGTTGGAACTGCTAGAAAAGTAGATGTCAATTGTGTGTCCCATGAACGAATATACCAATACCTTTGGAAGGACAAAAAAGAGGGAGGCGATTTATGTACACACCTACGGACACAAGGAAAAACATATAGAAAAAGAGGTGCGTCCAAAGATAAGCGAGGGCAAATAGTCGGAAGAGTTGGCATAGAAGAAAGACCTGAAATAGTATTTTAAAATTTTAATTTATTTGAAATGTAGTTCTTTGATGGAAACTGCTTTATTTACTATTTAGTTGTTAAATAATATTCAGCTATTCTTAATACTACAAAGAGAATAAAAGCAATGAATAATTTTACAAAAAACTTCATTTTAGATTCTTTAAGTTTATTCGAATTGATCAATGTTTTTATGCTTTGAATAAGTCTGTCTCTATTTAACCATAAAATAATTAAAACTAAAAATTGGTATATTATAGCAGCTTTCAGTGCTCCTAAATGCACTTCGAAATATATATCCTGAAAAATAACATTAACGAGTATAGTAGATACAAGTAAACAACCAATAATCCGTGTTTTTTTGACCAAAATCAGAATTCCAGCAATTATTTCTATAAGACCTAAAGTCAAAGCATAGGATTTGGAATAACCATAAAACGCCCACATCAATTCCATTCCGGTCATTTCAGAAACAGTTTTGTCAATTTCTGCTGCTCCATCAAACTGAATGGATTTAGCTCCTCCATAAACGAACATAGCAAATATTATAATCCAACTTATAGCATTTTCAAATATTTCAGTTTTGTCTTCTTTATTAAAATTCATCCTTTTGTTTTTTTTAATTTGTTTCTATGTCAGTCGACTTAAAAACTCAAAAAGTTTTTAAATCCGTTAGTATTTCTGTAAATACAATTGATTTGTCTTATAAAAAAAGTTATCTAGAATACTTGAAATTTATTCAAAAAAAAACCTAAGCAGAATTATTAGCCAATAAATCCTTCTCTAATTCTCCCTTAATTACCAATTCCTATTTAACATCTTCCACATATTTTTTCCCTAATTTTGTAAAAATCTAAATCTTTCTCATGAAACGTTCTGGTACGGCAGATCTTCCATTACATTATCTCCATGTCCCTTTATGGCTTGCCGATCGTATGTCGAAATTTGGCTTTGCAATTATCGAAACTATTGCTTTGGAATTTTCAACATCAAAAGTAATCACCAAATTAAGTAACCCCGCTAACCGAAGTCTTCTAATCAGCATAAATGACAAGTCAAAGTTTATAATTGAAAAAGAATTAGTATTAACTAAATGAGTAAGTCGATAAACATTTATACATATTGTACAATATTGATAGGGCTAACCTTTCGCATTATTCCCCAACTTTTGTTCTCGATTCTCATTCTGTAAATAATGACGAAATTGTTTCAATCTAAATTACTTTTTCATCAACTTAAACTTTGGATGCCCCATTTGCCAAAAAGCAAAAGCAAATCCATCAGCAAAATCATTATAAAGTTGTAAATTGGAACTGTCCATTCCGTGTCCTGCATTATAATCTACGGCAAAAAGAACCGGATTGTTTGAAATTGTTGAAGCTTTTAATTTTGCAACAAATTTCCCAGACATCCATGGTGCTACCCGAGCGTCATTCATGCCTGTCATAATCAAACAGGAAGGATAATTCACTCCCTTTTTTATATGATGATAGGCATCCATTTCATAAAGCGCATTAAACTCTTTCTCTATGTCAGGATTACCAAACTCCTTCATATTGTTGGGTCCGTTAGGCGCTATATCAATTCTAAGGATGTTAAGAAACCCATTATCACAAAGCATTACTTTAAACAAATCAGGTCTTTCGGTTATAGCTCTTCCAACTAAAACTCCTCCAGCACTTCCTCCGTATATAGTAATTTTATTATTACAGGTGATTTTTTCTTTTATCAAATATTCTGCTGTGGCTATTAGATCTTTCCAGGTGTTGGATTTAGTGTTTTTATACCCATTTTTATACCAATGTTCACCTTTCTCACCTCCACCTCTAACATGAGGAACTACATATACACCATCATTTAAAATCCAAGATAAAAAAATAGGCTGAAAAAATGACTTCATTGAGATACCATAGGCACCATACCCATTAATAAACACATTATTCATTTTATTTTTCTTAAGCCCTTTTTTATATATTAGTGATACGGGCACTAAGACTCCATCGTGTGAAGGAATTTCTATTTCTTCTACAGTAAAATCGTCAAATTCAGGATATGACACGACTGGACTAATATTGTCTCGTTGAAATTGATTATTTACAATATCATAGCGATATCTATTTAAAGGGTTCAGCCAACCACTAGCGTAAATCCATAAATCATTGCTGAACTTATTCTTTGATCTAATAATAATTGTACCTGCTTTGATAGGTAAATTTATAGGTTTGATAATTTTATTATTATCAACAAAATATATTTTTGCTTCTACTCCGTTTTTAGTTATTGAAAAAACAAGTCCTTCTTTGATTATTTCATAGCTATCAATAGTTTCAATTTTGTTATCATTTACAATTATTTCAGGATTTTCAAAATCAGGATTTTCAATTTTAGTTTTAACAATTCTGTAATTAGGGGAGTTTTTTGATGACAAACAGTAAATATCGTCGTTAACAACTATTGGAGAACTAAAACCTTGCTCCTTTTTGAAAAGTGGTTTCCAGTTTATTTTTTTACTATCTAATTCTTCCATCTTTGCATAATAATAATCAAAATGAGTGGCAGCACCATTTAACTTTGCTAAAATGTATTTATCCTTTATATTAAACTCACCGATTTCCGGAAAATCTGCGGGTTCAATATTAATTTCCGGATTATTTATTTTTGAGAAAATTACTTTATGAATAGTAGTGTCGTCACCTAATTTATAGATTACTGATTCTGTGTTTAATATGTAATTTGCATTTTTATTGTCGACAATTGGAATGTTCAAGTAAGTAATGCCCGAATTATCAGGTAACCAATTAACACCTCCTAATTCGGCTGGCCAACAATGGGTAATAATTTCTGGCAGAAGTGTTTTAGTGTCCACATTAAGAAATACCATTTCAGCAATCTCTTCTCCGCTTTTTGAAAAGCTTAAAGCTACTTTTTTTCCATCCCAAGATGGTTTAAAATAGGAAATAGAATAATCATTACCCAATTCTTTTTTATAGTTTATGGGATCAAAAAGCAAAATCTCTTCTCCTTTTTCAGCTATTTTATAATACAACTTCTTAGTTTTATCCTGATCTGTTTTCTTTAAATAAAAAAAATAATTATCCGCAGTAATCTTCAAAGATGTAACGTTAAAAGATTTCCTCTTTTCAATTTCAATAAGCTTATCTACGATTTCTTTTCTTCCAGAAATATTATTTAGTATTTCTCTGGTTTTTAAACTATTTTGTTTAAACCATTTCTGTACTACAGTATCATTTGGGTTTTCTAGATAACCGTAAGAATCTTCAATTTTTTTGCCAAAATGAGTTTCAATTACGGGCTTTTCAACCAATGATGAAATGCTTTGAGAAGAAACATTATCTGTAACGGCACAAATTAAAATCAGGATAATTAGTTTTATTTTTATCATAATAGCGTGATAATTTTGTTGGTAAGTGTAACTTTTGCGCAACGTGAAGGTAATTGTTTAATAGATTATTCAATTCTAAAACAAGTATTTTTACAAACATTAAATAATAATGGACAAGTTGCATTTATAACTTGAATCCGCCTTTCAATCTAAATTACTTTTTCATCAACTTAAACTTTGGATGTCCCATTTGCCAAAAAGCAAAAGCAAATTCATCTGCATAATCATTATAGAGTTGTAGATTAGAACCTTCAATGCCATGACCTGCATTATAATTCACAGCAAAAAGAATTGTTTTTTTTGATGTTGTTGCAGATTGCAATTTCGCTACAAATTTACCAGACATCCATGGAGCTACACGGGCATCATTCATACCGACTGAAATAAGGCAAGCTGGATATTTACCCCCTTTTTTTATATGATAATAAGAATCGATATCACAAAGCATATTAAATTCTTCTTTTATATTTGGATTACCTAATTCTTTCATATTATTAGGTCCATTTGGCGCTTTATCAATTCTTAAGGGATTAAGCATTCCATCATAACAAATCATTACATTAAATAAGTCTGGACGATCAGTCATAGCTCTTCCAACCAAGATTGCACCAGCACTTCCACTTAATATTGCAATTTTCTTATTAGATGTTATTTTCTCTTTAATCAAATATTCTGCTGTAGCAATAAAATCCTTCCACGTATTAGGCTTATTGTTTTTAAAACCTCCATTGTGCCAGTTATCACCTTTTTCTCCACCACCTCTAACATGAGGCACCACATATATGCCATCATTCATTACCCAAGATAATACTGTTGGCTGAAACCTTGGACTCTTAGAAAATCCATATGAACCATAACCGTCCATAAGAATATAATTTTTTTTATTCTTTTTAATTCCTTTTTTATAAATCAAGGTAACTGGAACTAAAACTCTATCATATGAAGGAATTTCAATTTCT
>JAYVGE010000141.1:0-4390 GCA_043772515.1 Flavobacterium sp.
TTAAAAGATATTTAGCCACTTTTTCGGTTATGTTGTTGATGTTTATTCCCATCGGAATAGTAATCGATATATCTGAGAAAGTAAATAAAATGATTGAGAACAAAGTTCCTATTGATAAAATTGTTTCTTATTATATAGATTTTACAATTTATTTTGCCAATGTCCTTTTTCCTATTTTTTTGTTTTTGTCGGTTATTTGGTTTACTTCAAAATTAGCAAATGACACCGAAATTATTGCGATTTTAAGTTCTGGTATCTCCTTTTCTCGTTTTTTAAGACCCTATATTATTGGTGCATCTATTGTTTCTGTTTTTGTTTTGATAATGGGTTTTTTCGTAGTGCCAAAAGCAAGTGAGGGGTTTAAAAATTTTAGATATATGTACCTTATAGGGAATGGACAGAGCGAAATGAGGGACAATACAGATGTGTACAGACAAATTAGTGATAACGAGTTTATTTATGTTAATAGTTTTGATGTGGTATCTAAAATAGCGTATAATTTTTCGTTAGAAAAGTTTAAAAACGAAGAGTTAGAATCTAAAATTACCGCTTCAAGAATTCAATGGAATCCGAAAGATAGTACGTATACAATGTATGATTATACCAAACGAACAGTTGGTAAATTGGGTGATGTTCTTGAAAAAGCTCCCGAAAAAAAAACCGTTTTTAGTTTCGATCTCGAAGATTTGACTCCGGTAGTCTACATTGCAGAAACGCTAGGCTTAGAGAAATTGAATGCCTTTATTGACAAAGAAAAAAAGAGAGGTTCTTCTAATATCAATGTGTATTTGGTTGTTTTGTACAAAAAATATAGTGTTCCCGTTTCGGCATTTATTCTTACGATAATTGCTGTTGCCGTTTCCTCAATGAAACGTAGAGGTGGGATGGGAAGTAATTTGGCTATTGGAATTATGTTGGCTTTTGCTTTTATTTTTCTAGATAAGATATTTGGTGTCTTGGCCGAGAAATCAACGGTAAATGCAATGTTTGCGGTTTGGTTGCCCAATATTGTTTTTGGGATTTTGGCAGTCTACCTATTGCGAATTGCCAAACGATAATATAAATTACGATATTCAAAAAAGACAGTAAACTATGCCAAACTATAAATTAAAAAGCTATTTAAATCTTCATTTTATTGTTTTTATTTGGGGGTTTACGGCTATCTTAGGAGCACTTATAACCATTAAGGCAGATGCTTTGGTTTGGTATCGTATGTTTTTTGCTAGTATATTCTTAGGACTATTTATCGTGTTTAAAAAAAAATCATTCCATATTCCTGTAAAATCTTTTTTTAAATTAGTTTTTGTTGGATTATTGATTGCCTTACATTGGATTTTTTTCTTTAAAGCCATTCATGTATCTAATGTGTCAATCACTTTGTCGGTTTTTTCGTTAGGCGCTTTTTTTGCGTCTTTATTAGAGCCTGTTTTTTTTGGCAGAAAAATCATTATGTATGAAGTTTTTTTTGGACTACTTATTATTGCAGGATTAGCATTTATAATGAACGCCGAAATTCATTATTTGACAGGAATACTCTATGCTTTGGTTTCTATTTTTTTGGGTGTTTTGTTTACCCTTTTTAACGGAAAATTAATAGCAGATCATGATTCATCTGTTATTGCTTTTTATGAATTTGCAGCAGGGGTGTTTTTTATAACAATCTATTTCTTGTTTAAAGAAGCATTTACAAAGGACTTTTTTGTTTTGTCTTACAATGATTGGGGATTACTATTAATTTTGGCATCTGTTTGTACAGCGTATGCTTTTACTGCATCTGTAAAAGTGATGCAACAACTCACTCCTTATACCGTAATGCTTACTACAAATTTAGAACCTGTATATGGTATAATATTGGCTTATTTTATCCTTGGAGAAAAAGAAAAGATGAGCACCGAGTTTTATTTCGGAGCTTTGTTAATTGTAATCACTGTAATATTAAATGGTGTTTTTAAACAATATAAAAAAGAATAATTTTTTGATAACCTTCTTAGTAAAGGGTTTGAAATAAAGCGTACAAAATTTGGCGAAGTTATTTTTTTTGTCTTGCGAGGAACGTGGCAATCAAGACAACATCCTTTGAGGAAAGGGTGAGCAATCAGGAGCGTTGGCTTTAAATAGCAGGGCTGTTGAACTATTTTTTAACGAAGAAAAAGACCAAAAAATCAAGGAAAACGAAGTTCGATAAACTCCTATAAAAATAGTAACATAGTGAAGTAATTGTACGATTTGTTTTGAAATAGCTACTTAGGTCAAGTCCTTTTTTATGACAAATTTATCATTCCTAAATCTATCAATTGCAATATCTTTGCAATAATTTTATAATTAATTCACATTGAAATGCAAAAACACTTCCGCTTAAACGAATATAAAATACTACTCTATAGGATTTCGTTGGCTTATTTATTTTATTTTATAGCTCGAATTCTTTTTTATCTTTATAATGCCTCGTTGCTAAAGGTAGATACTCTTTCTGATTTTATTGCTATTTCCTACCATGGATTGGCTTTTGATACTACCGCTATTTTGTATGTCAATTTATTGTTTGTCGTATTTTCAATTGCTCCTTTTGTCAAAAACACAAATCCAGGTTATCAAAAAGGCTTGTTTTACCTTTATTTTAGCACCAATTTGATTGCTTATGCTACCAATTTTATCGACTTTATATATTATCGCTATACGTTTGCCCGGACTACAGTTGTAGTTTTGAATGTTTTAGAACATGAGACCAATAAAAAAGTATTGTTTTTTAGTTTTCTATTCGATTATTGGCACGTTTTTGTGCTGTTTATTTTTTTCTCGGGACTTTGGGTGTATTTATACAAAAAAGTGACAGTAATGGTATGTTTGCCAGTAAGCAAATTGAAATATTTTGGGTTTTCTGTAATTAGTTTTCTGATAACCGTATTTCTTATTATTGGAGGCATACGTGGGGGTGATTTTGATAAATCGACCCGACCAATTAATCTTTTGGACGCCAGTCGTCATGTAAATAATATAGTGCATTCGGATATAGTGCTTAATACCCCTTTTGCAATCATTAGAACTTTATTTAGCAATAGCTTTATAAAAACCAATTATAATGAGGTAAACGAACAAGTAATTTTAGAAAAAGTTCAGCCAATAAAAGAATATCATAATAATCCGCAAACAAAGCCCAATGTAGTTGTTTTTATACTCGAAAGTTATGGTCGTGAATATATTGGAGCTTTTAATAAAAAATCAGGTATAACAAATTACAAAAGCCATGCTCCGTTTTTGGATTCCTTATCGCAGCATAGTCTTATTTTTACCAATGCTTACGCAAATGGAAGGCAATCTATTCACGGAATGTCTTCCGTTTTGGCAGGTATTCCCTCTTTTAAGGACGCTTTTACTTCATCTCCTTATCCGAAACAAAAAATAGAATCATTGGTTTCGACTCTTGAAAGTCAGGGATATGACACTTCTTTTTTTCATAGTGCGGCAAATGGTTCAATGGGATTTCTAGGGTTTGCAAATATTTTAGGGATTAATAACTATTATGGAAGAACAGAATTTAATGATGATTCTCAATTTGATGGTTTTTGGGGTATTTGGGATGAACCCTTTTTTCAATTTACAAAAAAGACATTAGACAAAAAGAAAACTCCATTTTTTGCTTCTATTTTTACTGTTTCTTCTCACGAACCCTATATTGTACCAGAAAAATATAAAAACACCTTTCGAGAAGGTAGTATTCCGATTCATAAATGTGCCGAATATACCGATTTTGCTTTGAAACGTTTCTTTAATGAAGCCAAAAAAGAGCGTTGGTTTTCGAATACTATTTTTGTCTTGGTAGCCGATCATTGCAACCAGATTTATTATGAAGAATATGAAAAACCAATAAATAGGTTCGCTGTACCTATCATTATCTATCAACCCAATAGTAAATATGTGGGCGTAGATGACGATTTGGCGCAACAAATTGATATTTATCCTACAATATTGGATATGATAGGGTACTCCAAGCCCTTTAGAAGCTGGGGGAGAAGTTTATTGGATAAAAAATTAAGTCGGCCATTTGTGATTAATTCAACAGGAAATATTTATCAGTTTTCTAAAGGGAATTATATTTGTACTTTTGATGGCAAGAATGCTATCGGTTTTTTTGATAAAAATGACAAAGCATTAAAAATAAATTTAATTCACAATCGAAATTCTGAGATGAATGAAATAGAGCTCAATTGTAAAGCGTTTATTCAAGATTATATGAATAGGGTAGTAGATAAAAAGATGTATTATAAATAAAACGTAGTTGTTTTGAACTAAAAATAAAAAATTAAAGATGAATATAAATAAAAAAAGAATACTCATTTCCGCTTTTGTACTTGTTTTAATCGGAGTTGGTAAATATGTTTATGATATGCAT
>JAYVGE010000142.1:0-11071 GCA_043772515.1 Flavobacterium sp.
ATACGGATGATTCTAATAGACCCGAAAGAGCAAATCCTGCCAAAAAAAGAGTAATTCTATTTAGTCCACATCCAGATGATGATGTGATTTCTATGGGAGGAACTTTTGCCAAATTAATCAAACAAGGGCATGACGTGCATGTTGTCTATCAAACTTCTGGTAATATTGCAGTTACAGATGACGAAGCGTTAAAATTTGCAGAAGTTTGTAACGATTTTATTGGAGAGTCAAAAGATGGAATTCATTTTCAATCGGTTATTAATACTATAAATGCAAAAACTCAAGGAGAAATGGACTCTCTTGAAGTACGCAAATTGAAAGGACTTATTCGCAGACGAGAATCGTATGCCGCAACCAGATACATCGGTCTTAAAGACGAAAATACTCATTTTTTAGATCTTCCTTTTTACGAAACTGGATTGATACAAAAAAGCCCGCTGGGAGCAGCAGATATTGCTATTGTAAAAGACATAATTGCCAAAATACAACCCCATCAAGTATTTGCTGCTGGTGATCTTGCCGATCCACATGGTACACATGAAGTTTGTTTGAATGCTATTTTTGCCGCCATGGCAGAATTAAAATCAAAACCTTATATGAACGACTGTTGGTTATGGCTGTACAGAGGTGCTTGGCATGAATGGGATATTCATGAAATTGATATGGCTGTACCATTAAGTCCCGACGAAGTAATGCTAAAAAGACAAGCTATTTTGTACCACCAATCTCAAAAAGACAGAGTGATGTTTCAAGGGAATGATGCAAGAGAGTTTTGGGTAAGAGCAGAAGATCGTAACAAAAATACTGCAAAAATATACGATAGTTTAGGACTTGCAGAATATGAAGCTATCGAAGCTTTTAAGCGTTTTGAGTATTAATTATTTGAATTTATTTTTTACACATTGGCTTTTTATAATAGTCTATTTTTTATTCGAGTGCAGTCACGAACAATTATTTCTCTAATTCAGATTGTTTAAACAAAGACGAAATACTTAATTTGATAGAAAGGATAGCACTATTAGACTAACTCAAGATATTATAAAATTATTTTATCGGTCACACCAATTCATTTACAAAATTATTGGCTAATGCTTTTTGTTTTGAATAGTGTGACTTTTTTCTTCTTATTACCATTACCAAAATAAACCATGAAATACGTTTTAACTTTAGTACTTAGTTGTATCGTTGCTACAGCACAAATAAAAAAAGAGCAATTAAATTTAATGCCTTGGCCTCAGAGTATCAGTTTGAGTGAAGGAGTATTTACTTTAGACAAAAATTTTAAGATAAATATAACAGGGAATCCGAGTGCTAGAATTTTTGTCGGTGCTACCCATTTTTTGAGACGTTTAGATGGCAGGACAGGATTATTTTTGGAACAAGGTTTTTTGACAAAAGTAAATGAAAATCCAGAAGCTCAATTGCAAATTAATTGTCCTAAAAACGGAAAAATAGGAGTCTATGAAGACGAAAGTTACCATTTGAAGATTGAGAAAAATAAAATTGTAATTGATGCAACGTCCGATTTAGGTGCTTTGCATGCATTAGAAACAGTATTGCAATTGGTAGAGAGTTCCAAAGGTTCTCACTCGTTACCCACAGTTACAATATCCGATTTTCCTAGGTTTACTTGGAGAGGTTTGATGATTGATGTTTCAAGACATTTTCAGCCTATAGATGTTATTAAGAGAAATTTAGATGCAATGGCAGCGGTAAAAATGAATGTTTTTCACTGGCATTTAGTCGATGATCAAGGCTGGAGAATTGAAATGAAGCAACATCCCAAATTGCACCAATTGGCTTCTGATGGATATTATTATACACAAGAAGAAATTAAGGGTATTGTAAAATACGCAGAGGATAGAGGTATTCTTGTAGTTCCAGAAATAGATGTGCCTGGTCATGGTTCTGCAATCTTAACGGCTTATCCCGAAATTGGCAGTAAAACAATTACAGTTACAAGTAGCACCTCTGAAAGTAAAATGCAAACGACGGCTTTTGGCTCGTATGCTTTAGAACGAAATGCAGGAATTTTTTCGCCAACATTAGATCCTTCAAATCCTAAAACGTACCAATTATTAAGTGAAATTTTTGATGAAGTTTGTCCTTTATTCTCTGGAAAATTTTTTCACATTGGAGGAGATGAAAATGAAGGGAAGGACTGGGATTCGAATCCTAAAATTCAAGAATTCAAAAAGAAACACAACCTAGTGAATAACCATGATTTGCAAACCTATTTTACCATGCAATTGATTCCGATGCTCAAAAAGCATAATAAAGAATTGATGGGATGGGAAGAGATTATGACCAAAAACATGTCTAAAGATGCCATTATTCATTCGTGGAAAGGGGTAAACGAAGGAGTCGCAGCAGGCAAATCTCTCGTAGATGCTGTAAAAGGGGGGTACAAAACAGTATTGTCAAATGGGTATTACATCGATTTGGTTTATGGTGTAGAGGAGCATTATACTGTAGACCCGATGCCTAAGAATGTAGTGTTAACCGATGAAGAAAAAGCAAGAATTTTGGGTGGAGAAGCAACGATGTGGTCTGAGTTGGTTACTCCAACAACATTAGACTCGAGAATTTGGCCAAGAACCGCTGCTATCGCCGAAAGATTATGGTCTAATGAAAAAATCACAGACATCAATAGCTTACGTAAAAGACTAAAAACAGTTTCTTTTAGATTAGAAGAATTAGGAATTACGCATATTAAAAATAAAGCTGTTTTGTTGCGTAATATTAGTAATAATCAAAAGTATCAGGCACTAGAAGATTTCTCTAATGTTTGTGAGCCTCTAAAAAAATATTCGCGTAACAAAGGAGGGACCGAATATCAAATGTATTCTCCTCTTACATTGTTTGCAGACGCATGTACTCCCGACGCAAGTGATGCTGTAGATTTTGATATTGCTGTCAAAGAATATTTGGAGAACAAAAGCGTCGAAAAGGAGATTTTGGTAACGAATTATCTAAAAAAATGGGTGGCAATGAATACAGATTTAATTGCATTAAGCGCCAATGCTCCCTTGATGCAGCCTTTATTGCCTTTGTCTAAAAACTTGAGTGATCTATCCCAACAATTTTTATTAGTTATCGAAGGAAAGCAGGCGGTAAATTTGCCGGTTGTAGCCGATTTGTTAGAAAAATGCAATGCAAAAGGGCATGCCGATGTAGAATTGGCAGTATACAATAGCTTAAAGAAATTACTTTAAGCAATTAATAAATTCAAAAATAAATCATATTGTTAGATTGAGTTTGGTTATTTATATTTTCTGATTTTTTTATTTTTGAAAGAATTTTATTTTTTTTATTCTAATTCATGGGTTATTTTAAGCAAGATAAAATTTTTGACCTGGCAAGTATTTATTTGTCAGGTTTTTTTTTGAAATAAGATTTTATCTAGATATCTACAACGATTTCTTTCTGAGTTATTGAGGATGTTTTTCATAATCGACCAAATCTGTATAGCGTATATAGTGATTTTTACTATCCTCTGAAACTTTTAACGAGATTGCTTTGCTTTGTGTCTCGCAACCAAAGTAATGTTGCCAACTTATTTTTTTTATTTGCTAAAACAGAGTCTGTTTGTTCTCTTTTTAATCATTTTATTGCCAATAAACTTATTTAAGTTCATGTCATTATTCTCCAAAGTAGAGCCGAGCGATTGGGTTGTATTATAATTGGGTTTGGCATTACTCATCATCAAAATCAAAAAAATCATTTGGATCAAAAGGAATGTCATCATCTGGATCTTTATCATGAGCATCTACCCCTGGCGGATTGAATAAACCCCAATCATCTTTGATATAGTTCCAGATATCGAAACCAGTAACCCAATCAATAAATAATAAACGAAATTCATCTATCTCATTTCGCAATAATACAATATAGTCTGTGTCAGTAATATTTTCTTCGGACCGTAAACTTCCTGCCTGAACGTATAGTTCTCTAGCAGATTTTCTAATTAATGCTGCATTTTCCATTCTCAGATCGTATAAGTCTCCTACTTCTGCTCCAGCAATTTTTGCTGGAATAATCATTGCGTTTTGGAGCATGTAACGAACTGTAGTTTCCTGTAAAATCTCATTATCCGCAGGAATAATTTGTACTAAACCTTCTGTAAGTTGAAGAATTTCTAATGCTTTTTTAAACAAAGGCATTTTTTTGGTGTCGTCGTATTTGGACATACTTTTTGTTTGTTTTTAATGGAATCAATATTGTTTTTGCCAATAATTCTATTCCTAAAATTTACAATCTAAAAACTAAAACTCACAGAAAATAATCAAAACTATTTACTATACGTCTGTGAAATCACTATTAAAACTATCGCAAGTAAAGCCATAAAAAGTCCAGCGAAATTCATTTTCGTTAGTTTTTCCTTAAAAATAAAAATTCCCACCAAACTTCCTATTATAATTACTCCCATATTCATGCCAGCGAAAACCGTTGACGGATTTTGTACAAATGATTGATGCGCTTTCAGATAGAAAAGAATATTTCCAAAATTAAAAATTCCCACCAAACCACCAAAAAGAATACTTTGGATACTTACGCTACGTTTTGAAAAAAAAAAATTGTAGCCAACAATAATAGCCATTACCGACAATGCTATTGCAAAAACAACAAATAAGGAAGTCGTGTAGGCTAAGTTTGTGTATAATGCAATTTGCTTAAAGAGAATATCTATAATTCCAAAACCAAGCAAAACAATTGCAGGATATCCCCATTTATTTTTAGTATTATCCGAAGGCTTTGCAAGAATAAGCAGTAGAGCAGGAAATCCGACCAAAAAAGCTGTTATCTTAATGGTGTTGAATCTTTCGCCAAAAAATAACCAAGCTGACAAAATAGGAATAAACAGTGAGAGTCGTTGTGCTGCATCGGTTTTTACAATTCCCATGTGTTTTATAGAAGCCGCCAGAAAAAGAAAAACAAATGGTAGCAAAACACCAATACATATATAAATACTCCAAGGTGCTGAAGTTGTTACAGCGCCAAGATCTGGACTGAATGAAAAATAACAAAGTACAAGAGCAAATACATAATTTGAAGCTATGATTTGCGTGTTACTTACATTATAACGACGGGCAATTTTAAATAATGTACCAACAGTTACACTACATAGAATGCTCAGGATTAAAAATAGCATAGGCAAAATTTTGATTACAAAATTACTACTTAATATGTTTACTCCATACTTCAAAAAATAATTATAAAAAACAGAAAAGCATAAACATATAATTATCAATCGCTCTTTAACCAGCCTGTAATACTCATTCGGGTATTTTGAGTTAGCAGAACTTCATGAACCAATTCGTCGCTCTTAAAGAAAACTGTTTTTCCTTGTGTTGGTGTTATTTTTTGGTTATTGCCTAATTGGTGAATCAGTAATTCTCCACCATCACTTTCTTGCCAATTACTATTCAAATAACTAATCATAGAGTATTTTCGACTGGGGTTGTTTTTGAATTGATCTAAATGTTTTAGATAAAAATCGCCTGTCTCATACAATGAATAATGAAACTCATAGCTCGTTATTCCTGCATAACAGCTACTATTCAAATATTCTATAAATGCCTCGATTTGGATAAAAAAATCATTCTCGAATGCGTTGTTTCGCTTTTTATCAAGCCAATAAATAGAATCACTTCGTATGGCTCCATCGTAAGATACTTTTTCGGAATTGCCAATTCCAGCCGACATCAACAAACTTTTTTTGTTTAGATCCAACAAGTTTTGCTTTAGATTATTTGCCAATTCAGAGCTTAAAAAATTCTCGGAAATTCCCACTTTATTTTCGATATAAGTCGCAATCAAAGTTTCAAAACTATTTTCCATGTATGTTTTGCTGACTGCATAGACTGCCAACGGGACAAGGTAGACTAAATAAAATGGGAAAGGTCTTAATATTAAATAAATAAAAATTTTTATAGTTATTGGCCTCTATTAAAGACGCTTCATCGTACAGATTTACTCAAAATAACTAATTTTAAAGACAAAATAAATATAAGTTATTTCTCTCTTTGAGTGTGTTTGTACAAAAAAAGAGCATAGTGAAACAACACTATACTCTTTTCCAGACACTTAATTAACCAAAAACAAGTGTTTTTTAGATCTTGTCTGTTTTTTTACAATTATATTTTTACAAAAATATTGGTATAATATTTTCTACCATTGGTTGGACTTACCCGTATAGAGATTCCAAAATGTGTGAAATTACCAATTATATTTTCTTTGTGTCCAGCGCTTTTTAACCAAGCATCTAGAACATTATGCGAAGTGTCGTAATTATAGGCAACATTTTCGCTTACCTTTTTGGCACCCAAAACACTAATAATGTTTTCTGCGCGAGCCTCAAAATCATTATGATTGGCAACATTGTTTGCAACCATATAATTAACGTGTTCTTCCGACTTAAAAGAAACATGATTTATTGTTTCTAAGCGATTCAATCCGATAGCTGCCCTATAGTCATTAATCAGCTTCATTGTTTCCAATTCAGATGAATTATAGGTGTAATTGGTTACAAGTTGAAAAGAAGATTCTGGCTTCTTAACCTCAGAGGAATCCGGCGAACAGGAGTTTAAAAAACATCCCATAGCAAAAACAGCTAATACTTTACGTATTTCTTTTTTCATAATAAGTAGTTTAAATTTAAAGTAGAATGGGGCACAAACTTCTTTACAATTATCAATAAATCGATGTTAATAGTAAAGTAAATTAACAAATTTTATCGTTAAACTACAAATATAATCGATGAACTACATAAAAAAAGAAATACAGACTGATTTTTTCTTACTTATGGAGACAATCTATCGATCTTCCATAAAAAATTTTCTTGGGATAAATATCGAATTCGATCATGCAATCGATTTGGTCTTCCTTGCCAAAATTCTATTTCTAATGGTTTGACCAAAATGCCTCCCCAATGTTTAGGTCTGAGAATTTCTTTGCCTTCAAATTCTTGTTCTATTTTTTTTAAATTTTCTTCCAAAAAAGTACGAGAAGGTACTATTTGGCTTTGATTCGATACAATAGCACCCAACTTACTACCTTGAGGGCGAGAGGCAAAATAATTTTCTGAGATAATTGCTGACGTTGGCTCGGCAATACCTTTTATAATAACTTGTCGTTCCATTGTTTGCCAAAAAAAAGAAAGACATACATGAGGATTTTCGGTAATAGCCTTCCCTTTTTCAGAATTATAATTGGTAAAAAATATAAAACCTTCTTCGGTAAACTTTTTTAATAAAACTACGCGAGACTTAGGAAAACCATCCAAACCGATAGTCGAAAGAGTCATGGCATTTACCTCATCGCTACCTCCAAATTCTTCTGCTTCATGAAACCACCTGTTAAAAAGATTAATGGGGTCTTCGGGAATAGATGATTCTAATAATTCGCTTTTGTCGTACGATTTTCTATAATTACTTAAATCATTCATTTTTTTAGTTTTTTTATGTTTCTAAATTTATTTAAAATTCAAAACTTTTTCCATCATCACTCAACAGTACATCGGGAAAAACTGTTAGGGCTTCTTCCTTAAATCGTTCGATGCTTTCGTATCGGGTAGAATAATGACCTAAAAGTAACTGTTTTACATTGGCTTTTAATGCAATTGTAGCGGCTTCTTTTGCAGTAGAATGCATTGTTTTGCTAGCCAAAGCTGCTTCCGACTCCAGAAAAGTAGACTCATGGTACAACACATCTACCTCTTTTATGATAGTAACAATAGCTTCATTATAAACGGTATCAGAACAAAAAGCATAACTTTTGGCTGCTACTGGATCAAAGGAGAGTTTTTTATTATCGATAACAGTTCCGTCATCTAGTGTGATTGGACTTCCGTTTTTTATTTTCTGATAATAGCATTTATCGATTTCATAGTGCAAAACCGCCTCTAAATTAAGTTTTCGTTCTCCCAATTTTTCTTCAAACAAGAAACCGTTGGTATAAACGCGGTGTTGTAGCGGTATGGTTTTTACCAAAACTTTTTGGTCTTCAAAAATCACTTCACTTTGATTGGATTCTAATTCATGAAAAAACAAACCAAAATTAGCCCATGAATTAGACAAACGCAATTGCAATTTTATAATTTCTTTGATTCCTTTCGGTCCATAAATATGCAAATCTGTAGTACGATTCAACAACATAAATGTTGAAACGAGGCCTACCAGACCAAAAAAGTGATCTCCGTGCAAATGCGAAATAAAAATATGATTGATTGCAGAAAATTTTATTTTATTTTTTCGCAATTGCACCTGCGTTCCTTCGCCACAATCGATTAGAAAAAGTCGGTTTTTAATTTCTAACAACTGCGAAGTCGGATTGGTAAAAGTACGTGGTGTTGCAGCATAGCAACCTAAGATGGTTAATTTCAAATTATGGGTTTTGTGGTTTAGCTACAACTTCTTTTTCTTCTTGTTTTATGGCAAGAAACATTGCCCAAATCAATAATATATTTGAAATAATTGCTGAATAATTTACACTCTTATCGGAGTAGGATTCGTAACCATTAATGAGTAAAAGAATAGAGGCACTCAATAGAACAATGTATCTTACAATTTGCACTCTTTTTTTTTTATAAAAATCCATTCTTTTTTATTAAAACCCTAAATCTCTTTCAATTTCTTCCATTTCTATAATGTCATGGGCTTCTAAAGCAGTCGGAACAAGAGTTAACTTATCTGAAACTGCATTAAAATCAATTTCTTTGGCAATAATCACAAAAGATTTTTTAGTTTTTTTGTGAATTCTTGATAATGGCAAAAAACCATTAATCTCCTCTACAGCAATGGCATCATATCGACTAACATCGATAATGATATTGTACTTTTCATAGGTTTTGTATTGATTTGTTACTTTGATAAGAAACGATGTCAAATCGCCTTGAGTGTCTTTTATCGTAACGGTGTGTTCTTTTAAATCTACTTTCATTGTTTTAGAATTTATAAGTTACCAATAGTTTAGTTACCTTTTTTTTGATTTATTGAATTTTTGAAGCCAAAAGATAAATCACAGCCATTCGTATCGCAACTCCATTTTCGACTTGATTCAAAATTACAGATTGTTGCGAATCGGCAACATCACTAGTAATTTCTACGCCACGATTTATCGGACCTGGATGCATAATTACAATTTCTTTATTCAAGGAATCTAGCAAGGTTTTATCTACTCCATATTGTTGTGCATATTCTCGTGTTGATGGAAAAAAATTAACATCCATCCGTTCATTTTGTACCCGAAGCATATTGGCAACATCGCACCATTCTAAGGCTTTACGCAAGTTTGATTCGACCGTAACTCCAAGTGATTCAATATACCTTGGAATAAGCGTTTTGGGGCCGCAAACCTTAACTTCGGCACCTTGCATTTGTAAAGCATAAATATTAGAGAGCGCCACTCTAGAATGTAGCACATCACCAACGATAACCACTTTCTTACCGGCTACGTCTCCTAATTTTTCTCGAATCGAATAACTATCGAGCAAAGCTTGCGTAGGATGTTCGTGTGCACCATCGCCTGCATTGACGATACTGGCTTTTACGTTTTGAGACAAAAAATGTGCCGCTCCCGGATTGGCATGCCTCATGACCACCATATCTACTTTCATCGAAAGAATATTATTTACCGTATCGATAAGTGTTTCTCCCTTTTTGACAGAAGATTGTGCTGCCGAAAAACTAATTACATCGGCAGATAAACGTTTTTGGGCTAATTCGAAAGAGAGTTTGGTACGAGTACTATTTTCGAAAAATATATTGGCAATCGTAATATCTCGCAACGAAGGAACCTTCTTGATTGGACGATTAATTACTTCTTTAAAATGATCGGCAGTTTCAAAAATAAGGTCAATATCTTTCTTGTTGATATATTTTATGCCTAATAAATGATTTACACTTAGTTCGCTCATTTTTATTAATTATTATTGATTAAATAAACTCCATCTTCTCCGTCTTTTGCAATCCAGCACACTTTTACATTCTCGTCATTAATGGCATCTACCTGACGCCCACGATAATCGGGCTGAATCGGTAAATCACGGCTAAAACGACGGTCAATTAATGTCAATAGCTCGACGGCAGACGGTCGTCCAAAAGATTGAATCGCAGTTAGAGCTGCTCGAATGCTGCGTCCTGTGTATAAAACATCATCGATAAAAATCACTTTTTTATTTTCGACCAAAAAATTTATCTGAGTTCTATTGGCTTCCAATGGTTTGTCTGTTCTGCGAAAATCATCTCTAAAAAATGTAATATCCAGATATCCCAAAGCAATATTAGGTACTTGGTATTCTTTTTCTAATAAATCTTTTAAACGCTCGGCCAAAAAAGTACCTCTTGGCTGAATCCCAATCAGAATGGTGTCCGAAAAATCAAGATGCTTTTCAATTAATTGACAAGCCAAACGATGCAGAATGATATTGACTTCTTTTGAAGTGAGCAATACTTTTTGAGTCATAGTAATGTAGTGTGTTTGGAGTGTAAAAGTACAATAATTTTGTCAATCACTGGTTTTGATTATTTGAAAAACCAACATCAAAAATAAATTTTCTTCAAATAAATTTAAAAAGTGTACCAATAATTATCGGGATGACAACTAAATTTTAAATACTTTTTGAGAATAAAAAAACTTCCGCGATTGCGGAAGTCTTTCAAACAAGCGTAAACATTATTTAAAATCAAATTATTTAACAATTAACTTAGCAGTAAACAATTTACGGGAATGAATTTTTATGATGTAAGTTCCTTTTGGCAAATCTTGATTTAGGAATGAATATTTATTGTTATTCACGTTTTTTGTAGCATACACCAGCTTTCCTTCAATATTGTAAATTTCGATTTGGTCAATAGGATAGTCCGATTGAATAAAAGTTTCCTTGTTACCATCTGTTGGATTTGGGTATACTTTTAATCCATTATCAATCTTAAATTCGTCAGTATTCAAAGTCCCTCCAATAACTTCAAACGAAACCCTGTTCGAGACTTCATTATAAGAATCGTTGGTAAACATTACCAAAAAATACTTACCCTTTTCTATTGGTAATTCGGGAGCTACAATGTCTTTT
>JAYVGE010000143.1:0-4376 GCA_043772515.1 Flavobacterium sp.
GATGGTTTGTGTAGTCGTTTTTTGTTCGCTAAAAAATTTAGCTACCCAGCCTGGTATCGAAGGATTAATCATTGCTTAGTTTTGAACCTACAAAGCTATGTATTTTTATGAATGTGAGTAGTTGTTTGGGTTAAGTTTTAATTATTAAAATAAAAAACTATTCTTTAGATTTTTTGATTTGGGTACAAAGCGTAATAATTTGAGTAATTCTATTGCTTTTGTTTCTTCTCTTTTGGTTTAATTAATACCATTTAAGTTTAGAATTTACTGTAAAATAAAATAGCCATTAGCATAGCATGGCTGCTGTTTATTCTTATTTTGAAAAAGAAAGGAAAAAAGAATGTTTTATTACGGTAAATTCTAGGCTTAAATGGTGTTATCTTGTAAAAAAATCAAATAAACACCCTTGGGAGAATGATGATTTTCATCAAGGCATGTTTGCCATTCGTCTTTGTTTTCAAATAGTGCGGTTCTTTATTTTTGCAAAATTATAGTTTTTAATAATCCTATTTTATGATGGCAGTACAAGCGATTCTTCCTCCCGCATTACCGGTAGGTTGTGTCGTAAAATCGTCTGATCCAGAATGAACAATTAATCCTTTTCCTAAAATGTTTTTTGTATCGTCTTGGCAACCAATACACCATTGATCTGTAGTAAGCGTAATGGTTCCGTTGCCTTTCTCATCTGCAGTAAAATTGCCTATATCGCCTTTATGATGCTCTGTAACATCCCATTTTCCATGGCTTTTGAATGTCGGATTCCAGTGTCCTCCAGCCGAGCTTCCATCGGCAGCCGAGCAATCCGATTTTTCGTGAATGTGTATGGCATGTACCCCAGGTTTGAGTCCAGTTAATTTTGCCACAAAAGTAACTTTTCCGTTCTTTTCCACAAAAGTTGCATTTCCTGTAACGGTACTGCTACTTTTTGACTCGAAAGCAATGTCTAATTTTTTTGAATCGCTCGATTTATTATTGGTCTTACATCCAATAATAATCGTCGTGATAACCGCAATCGATAAGAATATCTTTTTCATAATTTAAATGGAATTTAATAATCGATAAAATTAAACAAAAAGGCGAGGACTTAAATTAAAATTGTCTTAAAACTATTTTGTTTTTTCGCCTACAAAATGATTAGTGGTCGATTTGAACAGCACATTAAAAGAGGTTAAACTACCGTAAATACGAGTAATGTATTGTTGCAATTCTATTTTTTCTATTTCTTCTATTTTGCTAGCATTTATTTTTTGCTCCATTACTCTCAATCGATCTCGAACCATAACAATTTTATGAAAAAAAGTATCGATAGGAATCTCTTTAGAAGCCAAACCCGCTTGTCCAGGTTCTAAAATTATTTTACCGCCTTTCCATTTGTCTGCGATTGGTACTATTTCGGAAACATCTGACCATTTTTTTAGAATGTCTCGTAAGCTGGTTTCTACATCATAGAAACTAATGGTGTCTACCTCGTTCTCTGTGGCTTCAATAATGTCGAATTCACTATCAATAGCGATGGTTTCCAGACCGTTTGCTATAAAAGTTACCCAATATTCTTTGTTTGATACATTGGTAATAACGCCTTTTCCAAATTGAGAATGTTGAATTCTAGAACCTATTCCTAATATTTTCATGATGTGTTTTTGGTGTTAAATGAAGTGGCAATTTATAAATTTATTGTAAAACAGCAATAACTGGGTAGATTATTCCCTAAATTTACTTAACTAAATTTTAATATAAAACAAATAAGCAATGAAAAAAATCATCTTTATTTTAACAATTACCTGCATGGGCTTTATGTCTTGCAATTCGACAAAATCTGCTATGAAATCAACAACTTCTTTAGACGGTACTTGGCAATTAAATTATATTTCAGGTCCTAGAATCACTTTTGATGGTTTGTATCCTAATAAAAAACCAACAATCAATTTCGACTTAAAAGAGAATCGAGTTTCGGGTAATGCTAGTTGTAATACCTATAGGGGTAGACTAAATGTCGATGGAAACAAAATTAGTTTCAAAGAGCCAATGGCAATGACCCGAATGATGTGTATCGATATTCAAGGAGAAACCACCTATATGGCAACTCTAGAAAAAATAGATTCTTATTCTATTTCTGAAGATGGTAAAATATTAAATTTTATAATGGGAGATATTGCCATGATGCGTTTTGAGAAAAAAATGTAATACCTACTGTTTGGTGTAATTTAAGTTTGCACCAAGCAGTTTTTTATACCAAGGCAAATTTCTTAAGATATTTTAAAGGGATTCGCTCTGTTTACACAAAGAATCACAGTTGTTGTATTACATTTTTTAAATAGATCGAAATATTTTAAAAGAGTTTTTCCTATGCCAATATAATAAGTTTCCTATTTCAAAAGGTGTTTTTTTATTTCTCGATGGGGGTGCACGACAAATTGCACCTTTTAAAAAAAACACACAATAAATTTGATTAAGAAACACTTATTTTTATCGTACATTAACCAATAAAATCTGCGTTATCTGCGTGCCAATTTTTCCCGCAGATTTTAAAAAAAAAATCCTAAGAAATAAAATGTGTCGTGTACCCGTCTCGATGTATGTCTTTTTTTTTTTAAAAAAAAACTCTTTTTTAATGATCAATAGGGTTAATATTATGCACTTATCATGTATAGCATGACTACGGTTTATTTTTATTTTGAATAAGAAAAGGGAAAAAAGAATGTTTTATTAAGGTGAACTCTAGGCTTAAATGGTATTAATATCATTCTCTTATGAGCGTTTATTAAGTCGATACGCTATTCGTTTTTTGTTAATAATTTAAGAAGCAAAAGTTGCAATGTCAATATTTTTTATGATGTTGTTATGGTTGGATTAAGAGTTAATTGTATGAATGAATTTTTTGCAAACAATTTAAATACTATTTGATATGAAAAAAAATCTAGTTGCATTTGTTTTACTAGCATTGCTTGGCTGTAAGAAACAAGATAATACCAATTCTGCCGATGCCATTTATTTTGGTGGAGATATTTTAACAATGGAAGGTGAAACTGCAAATTATGTAGAAGCAGTTGCTGTAAAACAGGGAAAAATCATTTTTGTAGGAACAATGTCCGAAGCCGAAAAATTTCACGGAAATAATACTTCTATGAATGATTTAGAAGGAAAAACGATGATGCCAGGATTTGTAGAGCCACATGTACATCCTTCAATTGCTGCTACGATGTTACCAAATGAAATTATTTCTATGAACGATTGGGTTTTACCAAATGAAACTAAAATAGGGGTCATTGGTCACGATGCTTACATTAAAAGAATTACAGAATCGATTAACACTAATGCCAAGCCAGATGAATCTTATTTAATTTGGGGGTATCATCAACTATGGCACGGAGAAATGTCTCGTGCTATTTTGAATAAAATTGCACCCAATCAACCTGTTGGGATATTACATCGTTCGTTTCACGAAATTTATGTCAACGATGCTTTTATCAAAAAATTCAATATCAAAGAAGAAGATTATAAGGGTAATCCTCAGGTAGAATGGAAAGAAGGGCATTTCTATGAAGGAGGTTGGTTGGCTTTAGTTCCAAAACTTGGAGCAGTATTGTTTAATCCGGTGCGAACAGATAAAGGAATGGAAATGATGAGTCAATTGATTCATAAAAACGGAATTACAACTATTTGTGAACCCGGATTTGGAACCTCTGATTTTAATATGGAATTGGCTATGTTGAAAAAGGAAATGGATAAAACACAGCCTTATGAAGTATATCTTATTCCAAATGGAACGCAATTGTATGCCAGTCAGGGTAGTAACGAAAAAGCTTTGGAATACACTAAAACACTAATGAAATTTGATACAGATAATATTCATTTTTTGCCCAATCAAATTAAGTTGTTCGCAGATGGTGCGATTTACTCTCAAGCCATGCAAATGATTGACGGTTATACCGATGGTCATAAAGGCGAGTGGATGACTCCATTAGATCTCTTAAGAAGGCAAATGACTTTGTACTGGAATGCAAATTACAAAATACATATTCACGCCAATGGAGACCAAGGGATTCAACAAGTTTTAGATTTTAATGCGTCAGATCAAAAGGTAAAACCTCGCAAAGAGCATCGCCTAACGTTGCACCATATGGGATATTTTTCTAAAAAACAAGCGAAACAAATAGCCGATTTAGGTATTGAGGCTTCTGTTAATCCTTATTATTTGTGGGCATTGGCAGATAAATATAGCGAAGTAGGTTTAGGAAAAGATCGGGCACAAGAACTAGTGCGAATAAAATCATTACTAATGCGAATCAAGAGTTGAAAAAGCAGTTGTTAACATGACGAATAGAAAGAAATATCTTTCAAATAATTTGTTTTAAAGTCTGAAAATCAGTATATTT
>JAYVGE010000144.1:0-11068 GCA_043772515.1 Flavobacterium sp.
GTTTATAATGGACTGTTTGATTTTTTGGATGATGCAAAACTACCCGACAGTAGTATAAGAGAAAAACTTGATCTCTATATTCAGGATTTTATGCACAAACTAAAGCATTCGGAAGAACTGAAACTAAAAATCAAAAATCTAATAATCGATTTTACAAACAACAAAGAAGTACAAGATTATACTAGTGGAATTTGGGAAGAAATAAAACAAGCAATCACAAATGATTTGGCTAAACAAGAGAATTCTAGTATAAAAAGCAGTCTCGCCAATATGATTAAAGGCTTTGGCAAGGGCATAAAAGAAGACCCTGTGATGCTCGAAAAAATCAACAATTTTATAAAAAATGACTTACTATCTGTTCTTTTAAATAATAAAAAAATGATTGAAGATTTGATATCCTCTACAGTAAAAAGTTGGGATACCCATGAGGTTTCCCAAAAATTAGAATTAGAAATCGGCGAAGATTTGCAGTACATAAGAATTAACGGAACTTTGGTGGGTGGCTTGGTCGGTCTTTTTATCTATTCCTTTGAATGGGTTTATTTGCATTACGTTTTGTAAAGTTATTGGTTTGATTCAAAAGAAAAGTGACTATTTTATAAATTGATCTCTCTTCTTTTGAATAGGCAGTAGTCTTTTTTAATCTGGATTAGCCATTATTTTAAAAAGTTCGGAGTTAGAAACATAAAATCGATTCTCAAGGGCTATAGCCGCTAGTTGTGCACTAACCAAATTATTTTCTCGGGTATTGATTAAAAACAGGGAACTTTCTCCAAAGGAAAACAAGCGCTCTTCCGATTGAAGCATCGTGCTGTTGTCTTTCACCAAGGCTTTTGCCAACTCTTTTTGTTTAGAGAGCGAGCTAATTTCTATTTTTTGAGCATTGATTTTATTGGTGAGTTGTACTTTTTCTAGTGCCAAGGCAAATTGGGTTTCTTGTACTTTGTATTGCGCCAATTTTAAACCGCCTCGTTCTTTTCTTAGAAATAATGGAAACGATAAATCCAACCCAATTTTATAATCCTTAAACTGATAATTATCGATAGCGTTTGGGGCTGATAAATACGAATAACCCACATTGATTTTTGGCAACAACATATTGGCTTTCAATTTTCTCTCTATCTCTAGCATATCCATTTTGCTTTGTAGTCCATTTATTTTTGGATGCCCCTCTAAAGTAAAATCCTGTTGTAGTAAGTCATTTGTTTTTAAGCTTTCCTGTAAGGTAAATTCTAGTTTTGTTTCGGGAATAAGTTCGTCTGAAATTTCTAGCGGAATATTGTTCTCTAACCAAAGAAAATTCGATAATTCTAATTTTGACTTTGCTAATTTTAGTTTCGAATCTTCTAGATTTAGCATTCTGTTTCTTACAATAATTCCGGCTTCAATACTATCAATTGCGGGTTTGTCTCCTTGGTTTATCAAGGTTTTAATGCCTTTTAACCGAGTTTGCGCATTAGTGCTGTAGGCTTCGTATAGCTTTACTTCGCTAACGTTTTTCTTCCAATTAAAATAAGCAAGCGACGCATCATACAAAACCCCAATGGCCTGAATTTTTCTTTCAGATTGACTTAGTTGTATCTGGATTTTAGCTTTTCGAACATCTGCCATTCTTTGGTTAATGAGTAATCCTTGTCCGAGGGGTACACTTATTCCAAAAGAAGTCAATCCTTGACTGGGTGTCGTGTTTTCAGGATTCAAATAGAGTCCATCATTGGTATCAAATCCAGCTTTTAGCTCAATCCCATACCAAGTAGGAATTTTGAAACTACTATTCAAAATCGAATAATAGTCTTTGTCTTTGAATTGTTTCTGACTAAAATCGACTTCAATTTTTGGATCAAAACCACCACGAGCCATCATTAGGTTGGCTTGCGCTTTACTAACTTCTAAATTGGCATTTTTCGCCAATGGATGGTATTTTTTTACATAACCAAGAAACTCATTGTAAGTAAGCTCTTTAGAAATGGTTTGTTGCCCAAAAGTGGAAAAACCAAAAAAAAGGAAAACTAAAAATAGGTATTTCATTATTTTTTCTCTTTTGTTGTTTTTGTTGTTGTCTTGTAATAATTGGGAGGAAATCCGTTAAGGGTTCTCCAGATTTCAAACCAAATAGGAACAGTGTCTAGCAAGGCTATCGTTTGTGCGCCAGAACCAATACTCAATTGTTTAGGCCATTTGGCTTCGGTTGGGTCGGGAGCAATTAGGATTCTGTATTTTCCGTTATCGCTTATAAAATTTTCTATGGCAACCACCTGACCACCAAAAGTTCCGTAAGACATATCTGGCCAGCCCGAAAATACAATCGTTGGCCAACCGTCAAACCAAATACGAACTTTTTCGCCTTTACAAATCAAAGGCAAATCGATTGGGTTTACAAAAGTTTCTACCGCAATATCGTATTCAGAGGGCATAATAGTAGCGATTGGCGTTCCCTCTTTTATCGTTTCTCCTAGTCCCGACTGCAATGCTCTGTTGATGTAACCGTTCTGAGCCGCTTTGATGTAATACATGCCATTTCGAATGCTGTAATTGGCGTACTGATTTTCTAATTTATTTACTTGTGCCTCGGTATCAAATTGGTTACTCAAAGCGGTAAATTGATCACTTTCGGCCTTCGATGCTTTCTCGGCATATTCGGCAGTAATTCTACTAATTTCTACTTTGGCATTGATGTATTCGTTTTTACTTGTCAAAAATTTGTTGTCCTGTGTTATAATTTTCGCCTCGACTTCTTGTAATTTTAGGCGTTTTTCTTCAATATCAGTCACTGGTTTCAATCCTTCTTTATTTAGTTGTAACGAACGATTGTATTGTGTATTGGCTATTTTTAATTGTGTTTTTACTGCCAGAAGATCCATACTATCACTTTTTATTTTCAAAAAGGATTGTTTAATTTTATTTTGGGCTTGCTCTAGTTTTAATTTTTTTTCATTTTCGATAGATCGAATTTGAGTAGACATGGTACTTACTTTTGAGCCGTAAGATTGCAAAGATTGTTTTTTTGCATTTACTTGATTCTTGGTGTTTTCTACCAGATTAGGATCCATGTAGTCCTCTTTTATTTCAGAAATAAAGAGAATCGTATCGCCTTTTTTTACAAAATCACCTTCTTGTACATACCATTTTTCTATTCGCCCAGAAATAACGCTCTGGATCGATTGTGGTCTTTGGTTGGGCTTCAATGTGGTAACAGCTCCTGTCCCTGATATGTTTTGTGTCCAAGGCAAAAAAAGAGCAACAACCCCAATAACAGAAACAGTTATAATTATTTTGTTCAATATTTTGTAGTGAGGCCTATTACTTAAGTTTTTCACCGTTTTGTATCGGTTTAAGGACTCCAGTTTTGTTTTTTGATTATTTGAGATATTTAACATCGCTTTTATTTTTTAGTGTCTAAAAGTATTTTACCATTTTGCATTGTAATAGTGCGACTGCATTTTGTTTTCCAATAGGGGTTTTTTGAAGAGACAATTATAGTCCAATTGTTTTTTTGGGAGGTTATAAAATCTATGATTTCATTGGCTACTTTTTCATCCATTGTATCTGTAGGGTCTTCATAAAAAAGTATTTTTGGTTTGTGAATTATACTTCTTGCTAAAAGTATTTTTTGAGCATTCGAAGAAGATATCTTTTTTCCTTCTGGAAAAAGAGATGTTTCTAAACTTTTAGGTAACGATTTTACAAACGTGGTGAGTTGCACTCCGTCTATTGCCCATTTTAAATCGTCTGGACTTATAGATTGATCGTTAAAAATAATGTTCTCCAGAAGACTTCCTTCAAATGGGGTTTCTCCATGAATTACACTTCCTATTTGTGATCGGTATTGTTTTAAATCTATTTTTATAAAAGTCGCATCATTTATGTATAGAGATCCCGATGTGGGATGTAGTAAACCAGAAAGAATTCGAATAAGCGTTGTTTTTCCAGAACCATTAGCGCCTTCTATAAAAATTCGTTCTCCTTGTTCTATCTTTAAATTAATGTCATTTAGAATTTTAGATTTGGTTTCGGGAAACTTTAGACTTACGTTTTCGACCTCTAATGTTATAGCGGTGTAGCATTTTTTATTTTCGTTTATGGTGTCTTCTTCTAAGTCTAAATCGGTAACTAAACCAATTTTTTCGACGGCAGTCAATACGTCATAAAAAGTTTCTAAGCTTAAAATTATTTTTTCTACCGAGCTAATCACTAATAATATTATGATTTCGGCAGCTACAAATTGCCCAATATTCATTTGTTGTGATATAACCAAATAGCCTCCTATCGACAGTAAGCTCGCTGTTATAATGATTTTGAAAACAATTAATTGACTAAATTGTCTTTTTAAAACATTAAAAAGACTCTCCCTATAGTTAAGGTACTCTGATACATAATTATCGTTTTTCTGTAAGGCATAGTCGTAGTTAATTTCGTTTCTAAAACTATAATTATTTCGTGCCATTTCCTGCAACCAACCCGCTACTTTATATTTGTATTTAGAGGCCTTTGCACTTGTTTCGAGCCCCGGTTTGTAGGATAATTTAAAAATAAGATAGAGTAAAATGAATAATAGAAAACCCAAAACTATAAAATAGGGATGGTAGAGAGAGAGTAAAATTAAGCCAAATATAATCTGTAATAACGCAGCCGAAAAATCAATTAGTAACTTCGAAGTTCCTTTTTGGATGGTCATCGTGTCAAAAAATCGATTGGCCAATTCCGGAGGATACGTATCACTTAATTCTTCAAATTTTATTTTTGGGATTCGTGTAGCAAATTCAAAAGAAGAACGTACAAAAATCTTTTGTTGTAAGTTTTCGGTAATCCGCAACTGCATTAGGGATAAAATTCCAGTTAATGCAACACCAATAACAACCAAAATTATAAGGACAATCCAAGAAGCACTAACTCTGCCAGATTGAATAAAATTGATAATGGCCTGTATTCCTAACGGTAGCGATAAGCTGACTAACCCAGCAAATATAGCGTAGAAAAAAATTTGGTAAACATCTTTTTTGTCTAATTCGAGTAAATGATAAAATCGTTTTAAAGGAGTCATACTATTTTTTTATTAAATTAACGTAAAACGTTTTCTGCAAGATTCAGGTAAAATTGGGTCGTACTAACAGAATCATTACAATCTGTTATTGTTGTTAGATGGTCGGTCAGAAAATGCTGATGTAAACTTCCTTCAACAATTGTAGAAACAAGCGATTTTGCAAATGGATAATCTGGATTTACTTCCTTTACGATTAACACAATTCTATTGATTACTCTTTTGTAAATCAAAAAAAAGCCTTCTTTGTTTTCTTGGTCTACCTCTTTGGTGTGTAATGTTTTTGTGAATTCGGCTATTATAATTTTATTTAGAACGGCTTCATTAATGTGTCCGCCGTTATGGTCATCGACAACTTTTTCGGTTACCATTGTGATTGCTTTTGTGAGTTTTTCCTTTTTATCAGAAATATTGGTAGTAGCAAAAACCAATTTATATTCCATCCAGCTCCAATACCAGGAGGACAAATACACTAATAATTTGTGCTTATTCTCAAAATAACGATAAATAGAACTTTCGTTGGATCCGATTTTTTCGCCTAATTTTTTAAATGTAAAATTATCAAACCCAATATCGTCGATCAGTAGGATACTTTGTTCGACTATTTTTTTTCCTAAAATGGAGGTTTCGGGATCTTTGACATAAATTTTTTCGTTGACTTGTATCTTTAAGTTTGACAGAACAGTATACATGGCTGGTTATCTTTTATGCAAAGATAACAGTATTACTTTCAATATAAAGATTTTAACTTTTATTTATAAAAAAAGCTGCTCTTTACCAAGAGCAGCTTTACTATTATTTGCTAGAATTAGAGGCTATAATAACGAATGACACGTCATAATTACTGGTTTTTCGATTCCCATTAATTCTAAAATTGTTGGAGCAATATCTCCCAGAACACCATCGTTTATATTTTTTAAGTCTTTGTCGACTAGAATAATAGGGACAGGATTCGTTGTATGTGCCGTATTGGGACTCCCGTCTGGATTGATCATCGTTTCACAGTTACCGTGATCTGCAATTACTATGGTTGTATAATCATTGGCCAATGCAGCTTCTATAACTTCTTTTACACAGGCATCAACAGCTTCGCAGGCTTTTATAGCCGCACTCATAATTCCAGTATGCCCCACCATATCGCCATTGGCAAAATTGAGACAAACAAAATCGACATCGCCTTTATTCAATTCTGGCACCAACGCATCTTTAAGTTCAAAGGCGCTCATTTCGGGTTGCAAATCGTATGTGGCTACTTTTGGAGAATTTCTCAAAAGTCTAGTTTCTCCTTCAAAAGGTAGTTCTCTTCCGCCAGAAAAGAAAAAAGTCACATGTGGATATTTCTCTGTTTCGGCAATACGAATTTGTTTTTTATTGGCTTTTTCCAAAACTTCACCCAAAGTTTCTGTAATGTTGTCTTTGTTGTACACCACTTTTACATTTTGGTACGTTTCGTCATAATTGGTCAGTGTAACATAATACAAATTGAGCTTGTGCATATTTTGCTCGTGTAAATCGTGTTGCGAAAGTACTTCGGTCAATTCACGTCCTCTATCGGTTCTGAAATTGAAAAAAACAACGACATCTCCCTCTTCAATTGTTGCCCGTGGTTTGTCATTCTCATCCAGCATAACAACTGGAGGTATAAATTCGTCTGTTATCTGGTTGTTGTAGTTTTCTTCTATGGTTTCGGCCGCGTTTTTAGAATGTGTCCCTGCTCCGTTTACCAACAAATCGTAAGCCAATTTTACTCTTTCCCAACGTTTGTCTCGATCCATCGCATAATAACGCCCGATTATCGAAGCCAATTTTACAGAAGTATTGGCGATATAATTTTCTAAATCTTCAATGTATTTTTTTCCCGATTTCGGATCTACATCACGACCATCTGTAAAAGCGTGAATAAATACATTCTGCAATTTATATTCTTGGGTGGCATCGACTAATCCTCTTAGATGTGAGGTGTGTGAGTGTACGCCTCCATCAGAAACGAGTCCTAAGAAGTGTATTTTTTTATTATTTTTTTTTGCAAAAGTAAAAGCATCAATAAGTACTGGTTCTTTTGACAATGTATTGTTGGCAACCGCAAGATTAATCTTGGCCAAATCTTGGTATACAATTCGTCCAGCACCCAGATTCATGTGTCCTACTTCGCTATTCCCCATTTGTCCTTCTGGCAAACCTACGTTTAAACCATCGGTTCGAAGTTGTGCGCTTGGATAGTTTTTATAAAGACTGTTTATAAAAGGAACATTTGCATTATCGATTGCAGATACTTTTGGGTCAGGAGATTTTCCCCAACCGTCTAGAATCATTAGTACTACTTTTTTGTTCATCAGATTTTTTTTAGCAAATATAAAGCATTTCCAAAAAGGTTCGAAAGAATCAAAACGACTATTATGTATTCAAACAGTATCTGTGTTCAAAAATAGTAATTGTGTTATATAAGGGGGGATTTTTTGTAATTAATGCATCCTCCTAATAGGCATCGGGGCAAACACTTTAGAAAAAAGCCATCAATCTCAAGTACATTTGCTTATAGACTTTAGCCTCCCGTTTTCTCCTGCTTCTTTTGTAGATAACGGAGTTAAAAAAATATTTTTTTCTAGCCTTGGCTTTAGCCAATCCGCAGCAGTAGAGTTCATTCGGAAGTAATATAAGAATAGGAAAGAAAAGAGATCTACGACAAATCGTATGTTTACAAAGAGCTACAATAAATTTGATTAAGAAACAATTATTTTATCGCACATTAACCCCTAACCAAATATTTCAAAATAAACCCTGCAATTTGTCGTGCAACCGAAGAAAAGAGTACTTTTTGGACTAAATACGGGGTCGTTATATTTTTTAACTTTTTTTAACATTAAAGTATTGGTATTATGATTTTTATGTGTTTTTGGGCTTCCTTTTTTCTTTAGAGTAATTTCACAAACAGTAAATTCATACGTAAATACTTTATTTTTGGATGCAAAAACATGAAATATCATAAAAACCATCGACGAAGTGTTAAATTTAATCGATAAAGTGTATTTTGTTTTTGACGGGAAACATTTTTTTATATATTTGTCGCCCCCAGTTATTAATGTAACCTAAACAAATTCAATGAATTATAAGATATTTACGGTCATTATTGTTATTTTGTTTTCGCTTTTATCAACCAATGCTAATTTTTCTAAACCAGCCGAGGTCAAAACAAAGGTGATGGCAAATACTTTTGCAATAAGTTATGCTTCAAAAATAGAAAAAATTTACAGTGCTTTAAACGGCAGTCAATTTCAATTACCCAATCAAGAAAGTTTTTCGAAAGCATTGGAAGGATTTTTTCTTTTGAAAGAGAAAGGATTAATTCAAAAAGATATTATAACCTTAATCGACTTTAGTTTGTCCTCCAATACCAAACGTCTTTGGGTGATTGACTTAGCTACAAATACCATATTATTTCAATCACTGGTAGCTCATGGGAGAAATACGGGCGAAGAATTTGCAACTAATTTTTCAAATTCTTCAGAATCGTACAAAAGTAGCTTAGGATTCTATGCCACAGGAGAAATATACAACGGCAAACATGGACTTTCATTAAAATTAGACGGATTAGAAAAAGGGATAAACGACCATGCCCGAGAAAGAGCTGTTGTCGTTCATGGAGCCGATTATGTTTCGGAATCTTTTATTAGAGGAAATAAAAGATTAGGAAGAAGCCAGGGATGCCCTGCCATACCAGTTGAATTATCCAAAGACATCATCAATACTATCAAAGACAAATCGTGCTTATTTATCTATCATCCTTCTAGAAATTTTGTGATAGAATCCGAGCTAATGTCTTAATTTACTATACAATTCTGCATCAAGTGCGTAGATGTCGTTTCTAAAAATCAGCTCGCTTTTATCGCTCCATGCCGTCCAATACCACAGATAAATGGCATAGCTTTTTGTAATTCTAATCGTTTTTGTTTTTTTGGTACTAACAATAGAATCAATTTTTGTCTTAGACCAATTTTTGGAATCATTTAGCAAATGTTGCGCCAAATCTAATGGATTTTCTACTCGAACACAACCCGAACTCAATGACCTGTTGTGCATGCCAAACAAATTACGATGGTTCGTGTCATGAAGGTACACACTATGGTTATTAGGGAATAATATTTTTATCTCTCCCAATGAATTATTTCTACTCGGACTCTGTACATATCGGTAGTTATTGGGTTTGTTTATATTCCACTGTGACGGATTAACTTCTTTGTTGTTGGTATCGAATATCGTGATATTTTTATTTTTTAGATAGTTCCTGTTTCTTTTCATCGCAGGAACGATATCTTCTTTGAGAATGGTAGGCGGAACAGTCCATGTCGGATTAAAAACGACTGTTTTTAAAGTTGAAGTCAAAATAGGCGTTTTCCTTTTTATTGTACCTACAACTATTTTTCTAACCACTGTCGAATCCTTGTTCTCAACCACATTCAGACTATAATTTGGGATGTTTATAATGACATAATTTTCGGCAATATCTTGATTGTACCATCTCCATCGCTCTAAATTGGCAATAATCTGTTGCTTTCTTTGATTTCTGCTAAAATTGAGAGCAGCGACTGTTCCTGCTCCGATTACTCCATCTGCTGCCAATCCGTGACGGGCTTGAAATTTTTTGATTGCAACAAAAGTCTTCTTATTGTAAATCGCTTTCAAACTGTCTTTTCCAGACAAATCATTCCAATAGCGCAGTCTTTTTTTGATATTTATCAAAGAATTATTAGTGTCGTTTAGGGTAATTTTATCCGTTATTACAATCTGTTTCAGGTTGTCATTTGGGTATTCATTAATTAGTTTTAGTGCTCGGATTAATTTTTTATATATCACCGAATTGGGTTGGCAATTTTCAATCACTTCTTCAAATGATTTATTGGTAAAACCTTCGTACAAACGGGAATTCACGTCAAAATTACTTTCCGACAAATCCCAATCAGTATATATTTTTTTTGGATTTAGTTTTCCTTTATTCAGATGAACGAGGTATTTCTGAAAATTATAAGTCATCAGAATATCGTAATTAACAACTTCTTGCTCGTTTAAAGTCTCTTTTTTTTCTTCAAAATTATTCAAAGATTCTACGTTGTAATCGGCAGGATTCAACCCTTCTACTTCACATTTGTCGAGCTTATTTAAAATTAAAGTTCTGTGTATTTTAGACTGCCAAACCGTTTCTAAATTAGCCGATTTATAAAAATCTACAAGTGTTTTACTGTTATAAGGTAACAATAATAAAGTATCTATTTTTTGTGAATTCCCATCGGCTTGCACCTTAATAACCGGTTTTGAGACTGTTTTTTCTGCTGCAGCAAGCTCTTTGTACTGTTCTTTTTTGCAGCCAAAGAAAGTAATGAGTAGAAGAAAGAAGTATAATTTATTCATTTTATTTTTATTTAAAACAATGCTATAGGCACTCCTGTGTTTTTTATCACAAACAGATCATCCGTTTTGATGTAATTACTTTTTGGTAAAACGGAATAACTGCCACTCCTGTATTTTTTGATTACGTTTTTGACGTGATAAAAACCACTTTCACAATGTTATAGTAGTAATTCCTGAGTCTTTAAAATCACTATTCCAAAATAACTGCTATCGACTTTACTCTACAAATATAATATTATTTTTCCTATAAATAGATAATACTTCCGTTAATTCGATAAGAATGAAGTAGCCAAATTTAGAGGTTATTTTTAAATTCTCTTCACCAAATGGGCAATCGCTTAGCGGTTTTCCTTTACAAAAAAGGCAGTGTCTTATGAGATACGTTTCATATATGGTTGTTTTTTTGGATGTTCGACATAATTTTATAACATAAATAAAAGTATAACATTTTAGTTTTAAAAAGGTTATAAAATTAAATCCTTTTATTGTGAAATTTTAGAAAAAAAAATTTGCAAATATCTGAAATGTTTACCTATCTTTGCACCTCAGTAATGCGAAAGTAGCTCAGTTGGTAGAGCTCCAGCCTTCCAAGCTGGTTGTCGCGAGTTCGAGCCTCGTCTTTCGCTC
>JAYVGE010000145.1:0-11066 GCA_043772515.1 Flavobacterium sp.
AACTGCCATTTGAGAGGCAGAAAGACTTTTTGTGGTTGTAGCCATTTCAAAACAAATGAAAAATGCTTTTCTTAATCCAAATTTTACTTTATGGAATAGAGTATTAGCCATAGCCGATTCGGTATCACTACAAATATTGCAAGTTCTTGCATAATCTTTACGAGTTTGACTTCTGGTATGGCTACATTTTCTGCAAACATATTGCTCCGACCATTTGATATTTGAGAGGTATTCTCTACAATCTTACTCACTCTTGAAGCGTTCAGTAAACTCTATGAGGTTTTGACCTTTAAATATTTCCATTTTTCCTATATTTTATAAGGCTCTAAAGATATGAAATTAAATACCTGCCTCAAAAAAATCTATTTCTAAAAGCGGAATTCTAAATGCTAATGGGCTTGCAGCCAGTCTTTTCCTATTCCTAATTCTACTTCTAATGGTACTGCCATTGTAAAGGCGTTTTCCATTTCGTATTTAATCATGGGTTGAATTTTATCTAATTCGGAATTATGAACATCAAATACCAATTCGTCATGTACTTGCAAAAGCATTTTGCTTTTCCAATTTTCGGTTGTTAGTTTTTTATGAATGTTAATCATGGCAATTTTTATAACATCGGCAGCGCTTCCTTGTATGGGTGCGTTTACAGCATTGCGTTCGGCACCTCCCCGAACGATTGCATTTTGTGAATTGATGTCTTTTAGGTAACGGCGACGCCCCGATATAGTTTGTACATAACCGTTTTCTCTTGCAAATTCTACCTGTTCCTGAATATAGGATTTCAATCGTGGGTAGGTTTGGTAATACGCATCGATGAGTTCTTTGCTTTCGGAGCGAGAAAGGGAGGTTTGATTGCTTAGACCAAAAGCCGAAACACCATATATTATACCAAAATTTACGGTTTTGGCGTGGCTTCGTTGCTCACGGGTTACTTCATTAAGAGGGATATTAAATACTTTTGAGGCGGTAGATTTATGGATGTCTTCTCCGTCTTGAAACGCTTTAATCATGTTTTCTTCTCCACTTAAGGCAGCAATAATACGTAATTCTATTTGAGAATAATCGGCAGAAAGTAGGGTGTGGTTCTGGTCACGAGCAATAAATGCTTTTCTAATTTGTTTTCCTCTTTCGGTACGAATGGGTATGTTTTGCAAATTGGGGTTGTTCGAACTCAATCGCCCCGTAGCTGCTACCGTTTGCATATAATCGGTATGTACTCGATGGGTAATTTTATCTACTTGTAAAGGCAATGCTTCTACGTAGGTGTTTTGTAGTTTTACCAAGGAACGCCAGTCCAGAATTGCACTAATAATTTCGTTGTCGTTTGCCAAGTAACTTAGTACTTCTTCTCCCGTAGCATATTGTCCTGTTTTGGTTTTCTTGGGTTTTGCACCGCCAATTTTTAATTTGTCAAATAAGATGTCACCTAGTTGTTTGGGAGAAGCCAAGTTGAATTTTTCTCCTGCAATTTCATAAATTTTGGTTTCCAATGTGGTGATGTCATTGTTTAAATCTTCAGAGAGCGACTTCAAAAAAGCAACATCCAAATTAATGCCTTCGGTTTCCATAGCTGCTAGTACAGAAACAAGTGGTATTTCGATGTCGTCAAATAATTTTTTTGTTTCGGTTTTTTCTAGTTCTAAAGTGAAAATCTCAGACAACTGATAGGTAACATCGGCATCTTCTGCGGCATATTCTTTTATTTCTTCTAATGCTACTTCTCGCATCGAGATTTGATTTTTTCCTTTTTTGCCAATCAGATCCTCAATCGATTTTGGAGTGTATCTCAAATAGGTTTCCGACAAGATATCCATATTGTGTCGCATGTCGGGATTAATTAGATAATGTGCTATCATGGTGTCGAATAATTTTCCTTTTACGACAACGCCATAATTAGATAAAATTTTCAAATCATATTTTAAATTTTGTCCGATTTTGTCTATTTTTTCATTCTCGAAAAATGGAATAAATTGAGACATCAAAAGGGTTGCTTCTTCTTGATTTTCGGGAAACGGAACGTAAAAACCCTTTCCTTTTTCGTAAGAGAAGGAAATACCAACCAATTCTGCATGCAAAGCATTCAATCCTGTTGTCTCGGTGTCAAAACAGACTGCTATTTGATTTTGTAGGTTTTGCAATAGTAATTTTAGTCCCAATTGCCCTTGGATAATTTGATATGAATGTTCAGTATTTTCTAGTGTTTTGAAAAAAGAAGTTCGTTCTGTTTCTGGGTTTTCGGCAATAGTAGCGCTTCCGAATAGGTCAAATTGATCTTCGTTTTTTGGTTGTGCTTTCTTGTATAATTTTGCATCAGAAGACGAATTTGGTAGTGCTTCACCTCCTGCTTTAAATAGATTATCAAATTGTTCTGCCATTCTTCTGAATTCTAATTCATTAAAAATAGCATCTGTTTTTTCGATATCTGGGCGTGTCAATTCGTAATCGCTCTCGAGGAAAGTCACAGGGCAATCTAGTAATATTGTTGCTAGAACTTTCGACAAAATTCCTTTCTCTTTGTTAGCTTCAATGTTTTCTTTCATTTTGCCTTTTAGTTTGTCGGTGTTTGCCAAAAGATTTTCCATAGTGCCATATTCTTTTAGGAATTTCTTGGCGGTTACCTCTCCAACTCCTGGTAGTCCAGGGATGTTGTCGGCGGCATCGCCCATCATTCCCAAAAAGTCAATGACTTGTTCGGGACGTTCTATTCCGAATTTTTCTAAAACTTGAGGAACCCCCCAGATTTCTATTCCATTTCCCATTCGTGCGGGTTTGTACATAAAAATGTTTTCAGAAACCAATTGGGCAAAATCTTTGTCGGGAGTTACCATAAAGACCTGGTAGTTTTCTTTTTCGGCTTGTTTGGCAATAGTGCCTATCAAATCGTCGGCTTCAAATCCTGCTACTTCAATAATCGGAATGTGCATGGCACGTAATAATTCTTGTATATAAGGAACGGCGATTTTTATCGCATCGGGAGTGGCATCTCGATTGGCTTTATATTCTGGGAAAATTTCATTTCTCATTGCGCTTCCACCTTTGTCAAAAGCAACTGCCAAATGGTCTGGTTTTTCTCTTTTTATAACATCCAAAAGGGAGTTCATAAACCCCATTATCGCCGAGGTATCCATTCCTTTAGAATTGATTCGAGGGTTTTTTATAAAGGCATAATAGCCTCGAAAGATTAAAGCATAGGCATCGAGTAAGAAAAGACGTTTTTGAGCTGACATAATTTTGATTTTGTAAAGTTTTCAAAAATACAAAACTTAGCGTCTATATTAGAAAAACCGATGCGAAATAATACACATCGGTTTTTTTTGCTTTTACGCTAGTAGACAAAAGGCTGAAGTATTAAAGTCTTTGGGAATTGTTTTTTGTTTTTGCTCATTCTTCAAATGAGGAGTTTTGTTTTAGAATATTACCTTTTATCTTTTAATGATTTTCTGAATGCTTTTTTGTCCGTTTTCGAATTCAATATGAGCGTAATAAATGCCAGCGGCTGCATCAGATAAGTGGATAGGGGCTGTTTTTTGGGTCTTAATTAACTGTCCTGTTAGGTCGTAAATCAGGATAGATTTAATTTCTATTACCGTTTGAATGTTTACTAGGTCGGTTGTGGGGTTTGGGTATAATTCAATATTTTTAACCAATTCGTGTTGTGCTATTGCCAGTGTCCCTACCTGTTTTTCTGTAGCTTCTACCGACTTAGTATTCGAGGCATCGATGCTTTGTACAGACCAATACACATGGGTAGGTAATGCCGGAATATCCAATACCCAATTTTTGGAGCTAACATCGTATTGCGCAATGTCTTTTGCTCCAGGTTGGCTACCTACTCTCAAAATGTAACGCAAGGCTTTTTCGGGGGTTTTGTCGTCTGAGGCTCCGTTCCAAGAGAATGTTATTTTATTTCCTATTTTTGTTTCCTTTAATTCGGTTGGAGGTGACGGTTTTTTGTTATTTATGATTGTTTTGTTTTCGAATAATTTGGTTACAGATATGTATTTTTCATTGATGGTTGCAAAACCAGAAAGGAGCATGTCTAACGTGTTATTGTTGTTGTAATCGAATAGCTGAATGTTAGAATTTCCTCCCAATGGTAGTATTCCATTAAGAACGGTAAAATCAAAATTAGCGGTTTCTGGGTTGTATAAAAAGGTCTTTAATACAGGTTCTAAATCTATATCTCCTGCGATTACAAAATCAGAATAACCGTCATTATTGATGTCACCAACTGCTATATTTTTTCCTCCGCTCGATATTTCTACACCATCTTGGTTTAAAACTTCTTTAAAAGTGATGTTTCCAGTATTGAAATAGACTTTTATTTTAGCGTTTAAATCCTTATCAAGTCCAGAAGCTACAATGTCTAGTAACCCATCGGCATTAAAGTCTGCCAATTCGATAGTGCCATCGGATATACCCGAAAGTTCCTGAACTACGATGTACTTGTTTTTTGTTTTTTTTAAAACTTGCAAAACGGGGTTCTCTCCTTGTGTTTTGCCACTCAGTAGTATTTCTACTACGCCATCATTGTCGATGTCTCTAAAACGGACATTGCCATTTTGAGTAAAATCGATGTCTATTTTAAAGGGCTGAAATTGTTGATTTTTGCTAAGGAATACTTTGGTGCTTTTATTGGTGGCAAAGTTTATAAAGTCTAGATTTCCATCATGATTTTCATCGGTAATATCCATTTGTGCATAGGTTTCCGAATCTATGTTTTGAGAGTGTTCGAATTTACCATTGTTGTTTTTGTAAATGTCTATTTTGGGTTTAGTGGTAGTTTCATAATTTGTACCTCCAATCAGGATGTCTTTGTCTCCATCGTTGTCAATGTCTATAAATTTTACATCACCCATGTGACGCGCATAAACAGGAAAATTTTGTACGGCTGTGTAGGTGTTATTTGTATTTTGGTACAAAGTGCAGTCGGTCGTCTCTGGTAGTTCGTTTCCATTCAAATCCATCGCCCCAGAAAGCAGTATGTCTAGATCTCCATCATTGTCATAATCTGCAATATCACTCGAAGCATAGTAGTAGTTCTTTATTGTTGTATTTATTTCTTCAAAATCTTGTGCATATACAGCACTTTGTCCAAGGATAAAGAGATAGAGTAGTTTTCTTTTCATTTTTTTTAAAATTTAGGTTTTTGTAATTGTTATTTTTTCTTTTTATAAAAAAAATAGGAAAGCAAAAATATTAATTTAGACTTAATAAAAATAATTAAATATTGCTTTTTGAGTTTATTCTTGTTTTTTTAGAATAGAATCATGAATGGTGTAAAGAATTAACGCTTTGTTTCTTTGTATAATAAAATTATACCATTTACTATTTGTAAATTAATTCAGTCTCGGCTCGCTCTCTTTTGTAGAGGGTTGGAGTGAGGTTAATTTGTACTGGATTAAAAATATAGTAGTTAATGAAATAAGGTAAAAAAGAGAGCGGTTATTCATAATGATTATCCGTTTGTGAGTTCGAAGTAGGAATGTTACTTTTTTGAGAATAATAAATTTTAAAAAGAACAAGTGCCAGAAAAGTATATCTACAAGGTCTAAAAAGTCCTTGCAGGAGAGCAGGGGTAATGCTATTAAAGTTTATGTATAGCAAGCTTTCTTTAGGATAGATGCACCTTCAAACAAACGCTTTAAATGGATTAGTTTTTTTTACAGACCCTATGGTGTATAAACTTCTAATACAATCGCTGTGATTCTTTGCGTAAACTCTGCGTATCTCTGTATGACAACCTTAAAAGCGTTTGTCTTGACTTCGCCTATCGAAAGGATAGGGGTTGGTATAAGTAGGCTATGTTGTAATCGGATTTGGGATTGCCATAGTATTGTGTCAAGTCAAGGTTCTAGGGTCGGCTCTACTTTATATTGAATCATAAAATTTGATTAAAATAGGAATTATGTTTTTTAAAAGTTGTTAATTTGTGTAAATCAATCTATATAATGATGCTTCGTTTACTGTTTCTCTGTTTGGTGCTTTTTGTCATTGAGCTATATGCTTTTCAGGTAGTTAGGACTCTAATAAAATTGAAATGGATTTCTGTTTCCTATCAAATAATTAGTCTCTTGCTTTTTGTCTTTATTATTTATTCTTTTACAAAATTTGATCGTTCGGTAGGGCAAACCAAACAAACGATGCTTACTATGGGGTTATTGTTGCTGGTGTATGTGCCAAAGATTATGATTACAGTTGTACTTTTGGGAGAGGATATTTTTAGGCTAGGTACTGGAGCTATCAATTATTTTGTAGAGAATGATAGCAATGTAGATTTTCTTCCTTCGAGGCGTAAATTTGTTAGTCAAGTTGCCTTGGGTTTGGCCGCAGTGCCTTTTTTGTCCTTAATTTACGGAATCTTCGAAGGACGATATAATTATAAAGTAATCAAACAAGCCATTTATTTTCCCGATTTACCAGATGCTTTTGATGGTTTTACGATTACCCAAATTTCGGATGTACACAGCGGGAGTTTCGACAATTCCGAAAAAATAAATTATGCAATAGATTTGGTAAATGAGCAAAATTCAGATATAATTTTGTTTACAGGGGACATTGTAAATACATATGCCAAAGAAATGCATCCTTGGTTGGAGACCTTTAATAGAATAAAAAAACCAGAATTTGGGAAGTTTTCGGTTCTTGGGAATCACGATTATGGCGAATATGTAACATGGCCAACTCCAGTCGCAAAAGAAGAAAATTTCGAAGCTATAAAAAACCTTTACGAACAAATAGATTTTAAATTACTGCTCAACGAACATACCTTTATCCAAAAAGGGCAAGATAGAATTGCTTTGGTTGGTGTCGAGAATTGGGGACATAATTTTAAACAAGCAGGAGATCTAGATAAAGCTTCTCGGAATTTAACTTCAAAAGATTTCAAAATTGTAATGAGTCATGACCCTAGTCATTGGGATCAGGTTGTGCAACACCATGACAAGCATTTTCATCTTACATTGTCGGGGCATACACACGGGATGCAGTTTGGAATAGAAATCCCAGGGATTATGAAGTGGAGTTTGGCGCAATATGTCTATAAGCAATGGGCGGGTTTGTACGAAAATGCAGGTCGCTATGTTTATGTAAATAGAGGTTTTGGTTTTCATGCTTACCCTGGTCGAGTAGGAATTATGCCTGAGATAACAGTTATTCAACTAAAAAAAGGAGAAAAATTAGCTTAATTCGATTTAAATACTAAATTTGTATTACAATATCCTAATTGGTGTGTATTATAAATTAAACATTTTATTTTTATGTCAAAATTTGGAGAACTTATAAACGCACAAGTCCCTGTGCTAATCGATTTTTATACAGATTGGAATGAATCCTCTTTGTCAATGCATCCTGTAATAAAAGATGTAGCGGCTGCATTAGGCGACAAAGTCAAGGTCATAAAAATTGATGTCGACAAGAACCAAGAACTAGCAGATGCCTTACGTATAAAGGGTCTTCCTACCTTGATGATTTATAAAGAGGGTTTGATGATTTGGAGACAATCGGGGGAATTAGATGCAAATACGATTATCGGCATTGTTCAAGATCAAATTCTGATTTAGAATTGTCTTCTTTAGAGAATTTAGTTGATAGCTTTTTTGTTGTATTTTGTTTTTGATTATAGTATTAAATCAAAAACAAAACCCTTTTTCTTTAATTCTTCAAGGGCTCTAGGTAAAACATATTCTAGATTTTGAAATGCCTTTACACTGTCGTGAAAGACAATTACGCTCCCAGATTTTACATTTGATACTACATTCTCTAAGCATTTTTGCTGCGAAATACTCCGGTCAAAATCACCACTGAGTACATCCCACATGACTATTTGATATCCTAATTTTCTTAATGCTATAGATTGAGAAGTCTTTATTCTGCCATAAGGCGGGCGGAATATTTTTGATTTTTGATTTTTGATTCCAGATTCCAGATTTGAAATCGAAAGACCGCATGATTTTGTGTTTTCTAAATAGTCTTTTGTCGAAGTTTTCCATCCATTTAGGTGATTAAAAGTGTGATTCCCTATCGAATGTCCTTCGTTAATTATTTTCTTAAAAATTTCAGGATTGGCCTCTATGTTTTTTCCGATACAAAAGAAAGTGGCTTTTGCATTGTATTTTTGCAATTCTGACAAAACCCATAGCGTGATTTCGGGAGTTGGTCCGTCGTCAAAACTTAGGTATATTTTGTTGTCTGCATTGGGAATGTCCCAAGTGTAATTCGAAAATAGTTTCTTGATAAACGAATTTGTTTTTATCCAATAAAAGCTCATTTTCTGGTTTTCAAGGGGTGAATAGTAAATATAAAAAAATGTAGCAGTATCTTGCGAAGCTGCTACATTTTTAAATTGTTAATTATTATTCTTTGTCACGACCAAATCGTTCGAAGATACTAGTGTACGTATTGAATGGCGTTTTGTTTTTGGTGTAATTTTCCAAATCGCCATTGTCTTTCATTACTTGCAATAAGCTTCGGTAGCGCTCAATGTCTGTAATAATGTTGATGGCAATACTGGTCTGTTCCGAAGGATTTATTTTGCTGTAATAGTTAAGGTTTTCTTGGTATTTGTTTATCAATTGATCGAGTAGTTGTCTGGCTTTTGCCTTGTCTCCTGTTTTGTAATAACCTTTGGCAAAAGGTTCTATCAATGCGTAAAAGCCAAATTTTTCTAATGGCATTTTTGTCAATGCAAGATCAATAATTTTTCTGGCTTTGTCATTTTTACCTTCTTGTATTAATTGATCCATTAATCGAGCAAGATTCATACGATACGTAATGCTGTTTCTTCTGGTTTCTGGATCGTGGTATATTTTGGTACTTTCGCTATTTCCCCAGTCCCATTTCATAACATTGGTGTACATTTTATCGGCATCAATTTGTCCCATATCCATTTGGCTTGCGTCTTTTGGTAATACGGTTTTTATAGGAACCAGTTTATAGACCATTCCTTCGAGTTGTAGGTATTCTTTCATCCATAGATAATCTTCGCTATCAAAAGCACCTCCGCTAAAATAGATGGGTCTTTTCCAGTTATTGTTAGCAACGATGTCAAGCATCATCAATCTGTTTTTGTAGATTGCGTTTCCTTTGATGTCGATGTCGATATAAGGAACGATAGCATCGTTGTATTTCGGGTCGACTACTTTGTTTTTTAGGATGGTGTTTTTGTCTATAGGAATTCGGATTTTATTGGTTGGATAAAAATGGATGGTTTGTCCGTTTTGCATTTCTATCGTAGATTTTGGATTTTTTATAAAATCAATATAATCTTTTACATTCCAACGGTTTTCTATTTTTGGGATGTGTGCCACGTAATCCAATTTGTCACCTACATATTGGTCGTGTGTAAAAGATATTGGCAAAGGATCCGATTCGTATGCTTTGGCTTTCATTTGATCGATATACCAATCGGTCATAAAAAGACTTGTGTTTACGATTTTAACATCCGTTCTTATGTGTTCGATTTCTTGTGCGTACCAAAGCGGAAAAGTGTCGTTGTCTCCAATAGTAAACAATATGGCATTGGGGTCGCAGGAATTAAGATAGGCTTTTGCCATTGCTGTAGCAGTGTATTTTCCTGAGCGATCGTGGTCGTCCCAGTTTTGCCAAGCCATGAGCATTGGGACGGTCAATAAGCAAGTTCCGATAAGAACAGGACCAGCAATTTTTGGAGCTAGGTATTTTTGTGCACTTTCGTACAAGGAATAAACGCCAAATCCAATCCAAATGGCAAAAATATAAAACGATCCAACTAGGGCATAATCTCTTTCGCGTACTTCAAAGGGTCTTTCGTTTAGGTATATTTTTAGTGCGATTCCCATAAATAAGAACAGCATTAGCAAAACATAAAAACTTTTTCGGTCTTTGTTGGCGTGGTACATCAATCCTATCAATCCTAATATAAAGGGGAGAAAGAAATAAGTGTTACGCCCTTTGTTGTTCAAAACATCCGAAGGTAAGTTGTCTTGAGATCCCAAATGTAAAGTGTCGATAAATGAAATTCCGCTAAGCCAATTACCGTCTAGGGTGTCATATTTCCCTTGTAGATCACTTTGTCTTCCTACAAAATTCCACATCAAATACCTCCAGTACATATAGCCAAATTGATATTCGAACATGAAACTAAAATTATCGACTGTTGTTGGCTTTTCAATAATCAAATAGTCGCCGTAATGCTTTAAAAAAGAAATGTAGCCTTCGTTGTCAATTTGTTTTTTAGCATAGGCTTTTCTGAATTCTGTAATTGTTTTTTCGGTTTCATTTTTTAGTTGAGCAATGGCTTTGTTTAAGTCTTCGTCGCTTAATTGATTTGGATCTAAGCCGTATTTTCCTAAATCATTTTCGTAAGGATACTCTGGATTTATTCTAAATTTTGGAGGATTTGTAAAATTCATGTAGTTCTCTGCATGTTCAGTACTCCACATTCTTGGTAAAATAGTTTTTTGATTGTCGTCACTATTTTGTACGGCATTTTTGTAATTGTTTACAATAACATATTTGCCAGTTTGGTAATCTCGTTCGTAATTTGGGGCTTTGTCTTGGTAAGGATTGTTTTCGTCTAATCCTGCAAATGTTTCGGTATATTGTGGTCCGTAAAACAAAGGATTTACTCCGTATTGTTCTCTGTTGTAATAAGCAAGAACCTCTGCCGCATCCGAGGGTTTATTTTCGTTAATTACCGTATTGGCATTGGCGCGAATAGGAAGCATCATCCAAGTAGAGAATCCGATCAATATAAATAAGATGCATAATATAAGTGTATTGTAGTGTACGAGTCCTTTTTGTTTGGTGTACTTAAGTCCAAAATAAAAGAAGGAGATAAGGAGTAGGGCAACAAAAATAGTACCAGAATCAAAAGGCATGCCTAAGCTATTTACCATAAATACTTCGGTTTTTCCAAAGAAAGCCATTGTAAGTGGTAGTAGTAATTTGAATATGAATAATAAGATGGCAATAACCACAACATTGGCAATGATAAAACTTTTGACCGTTACCACCTTGTAGTTTTTGAAAAAATACAATAATCCGATAGACGGAATCGTTAATAAAGCCATAAAGTGAACTCCAAA
>JAYVGE010000146.1:0-4362 GCA_043772515.1 Flavobacterium sp.
ACTAGTAAGAAAATCTTCAAATTTGCTTACTGTTTCCTTTACCTGAACTTCAGATAAAACGGGATTTAAAATGAAAACAGTTTCATAATGATTCATAAAATATATATTTATATGTTAATTTGGGTGCAAAAGTAAACATTTTTTTTAAACCCACAAGCTAAAAACGGCATTATTCGTCGAAATACAAAAATAAGCCCCTAATGATTTGGTTTTCAAAGAAATTTAATATATTTTTACTTACCCAACTCAAAAATTACAACCATTATGAAACTAAATTGTGTCGTTGTTGATGATAGCTCTATACAGAGAATGATTATTGCGAAGTTAGTAAAAAACCACCAAAGTCTAAACTTGATTGGAGATTTTTCTAATGCCATTGAGGCCAAAAACTGCATCTCTGTAAACAATATTGATTTGATTTTTCTAGATATTGAAATGCCTGTAATAAGTGGCTTCGATTTTTTGGACGGCTTAAAATCAAAACCCCAAATTATATTTATTACTTCAAAAGCCGAATACGCAATGAAAGCTTTTGATTATGATGCAACCGATTATCTAAAAAAGCCAATTACAACAGAGCGTTTTAGTGCCTCTATAAGAAGAGCCATTGATTTATATTTACTAAAAAAAGAAAATAAAGAAGAAGAAGGGGATCATATTTTCATAAAAAGTAATCTTAAAAAATTAAAAATATTTACCGCCAAAATAAAGTGGATTGAAGCTTTTGGAGACTATGTAAAAGTAGTTACCGAAGAAGATTGCAATCTTGTTCTCTCTACAATGAAGTCTTTTCAGAATGACTTATCAAAAGATAAATTTATTCGGGTACACAAATCTTTTATCATAAACATTGATAAAATAGATCGATTCAATAGTAAATTTGCCGAAATTGGGGTAACAAAAATCCCACTGAGTCGAAACAAAAAAGAAGACCTTATAAAAGCACTTGCTTTTGTATAATTGTCCTAGATACTAATAAAAATCGACATTAATCGCCACTTTTATAGCTCTATATTGCGGTACAGCTTCAAAACTATTCAGCATTTTCTGAATCGTCTTTTTGGTGCTTCCAATAGCTATATTCTGAGGTATCTTTATAATTATTGTACGTATATATTCATTTCTAATTCTACTTATTGCAGGTTCTTCTGGTCCTAAAACTGGCATTAACAAGTTTTGACTCATCACTTGATACAACCACATCGCTCCTTCTTTTAACTTATTGAAATCTCTTTGTTTCAACGTTAGTTTTATAATTCTAAAATAGGGCGGATACTTATAGATTTGCCTATCGTACAATTGCTCTTTATACATCCCCACATAATCATTATTAGTAACTTGCTGTATCGTATTGTGATCTGGATTATAGGTTTGCATAATCACCTTTCCTCTTTTTTCGGAACGACCTGCACGACCAGAGACTTGTGTCATCATTTGAAAACTCCTTTCGAAAGCCCTAAAATCTGGATGATACAACATATTATCGGCATTCATAATTCCTACCAGACTCACATTATCAAAATCTAATCCTTTGGCAAGCATTTGAGTTCCTACCAAAATATCTATTTCTCGGTTCTTGAAACTATCAATTATTTTTTCGAAACCGTGTTTACCTCGCGTTGTATCTTGATCCATTCGTCCCGTTTTTGAATCAGGAAAAAGGGTTAATAACTCCTGCTCTATTTGCTCCGTTCCGAAACCTTTTGTAGTTAAATCGACACTAAAACAACTGTGACAATGAGTCGGTTTTGGCATTGTATAACCACAATAATGACACCGTAGTTGGTTTTTGTTTTTATGATAGGTTAAACTCACATCGCACTGTTGACAATGTGGCACATGCCCGCAAGTAATACATTCTACTATAGGTGAAAACCCTCTTCGGTTTTGAAATAAAATTACTTGTTCTCCAAGAGACAAAGCCGTTGTGATTTCGGCAATCAAAGCATCACTAAAATGTCCTGTCATTCGTTTTCGAAAATACTTGTCTTTTAAATCGACCAACTCAATCTCGGGCATCATTACTTTTCCGAATCGTTCTGAAATTTCTACCAAACCATATTTGCCAGACTGTGCATTAAAATAGGTTTCTATACTTGGAGTTGCCGAACCCAGAAGCACTTTGGCTTTATGAGAATGCGCCAAAACTATCGCTGCATCTCGTGCATGATACCGTGGTGCAGGATCTACTTGCTTAAAAGTTTGTTCGTGTTCTTCATCGACAATTATAAATCCTAGTGTATCAAAAGGCAAAAACAACGCCGATCTTGCTCCTATTACAATTTGCGCTTTATCTGATTTTTTCAACACTTGGTTCCAAACTTCTACTCGCTCATTATTATTATATTTCGAATGAAAAACGGCAACTTTATTCCCAAAATATGTTCTTAATCGCTCTACAAGTTGCGTTGTCAAAGCAATTTCGGGTAACAAATACAAGACTTGTTTACCTAACGCAATATATTCTTCTATAATTTTTATGTAAACTTCTGTTTTTCCGCTAGAGGTTACGCCATGCAAAAGGCACACTTCTTTTTGATGGTAACTTTCCTTTATCGCATCAAAAGCGATTTGTTGCGCAGTACTGAGTTGCAATTGCTCTTCTTTGGTTTTTCCCGAAAAAAAAACTCTATCTTCTTGCAGTAAATACGCTTCGAATATTTGTTTTTCGATTAATGCTTTTACAATTGTTGCAGAAGAATTGGCGGTTTCTACAAGTTTTTTTACCGAAATAGGTTTAGCACCGCTCCGTTCGGCTTCGCCTCGGGTCTTTTCGGAAGCACTTAATTGAAAATAGCGCATTACAACCTCCTTTTGCTTATTGGCATTTTTGAGTATCTCAAGCAACTCCCCCAGCCCTTGATTTGATTCGTACTTGGAATGTAAACGAACATAACGAACCAATTTCGGTTTGTAGCTCTCGATCATCTCTTCCTGAAGAACTAGAACATTCTTGTCTATTAATTTTTGAATAACCGGAAAAATATTTTTCTTATTCAAAATAGCAATTATATCCTGTACTTTTAAGGAACTCTGCTGTTGCAAAGCCTGATAAACCAAGAATTCATCATCAGAAAGTAAACTTTCATCAACAAATCCTTCTTGTTTTTGAGAAATTACGGTTTCACTTTCCAACAACAAAGCACTTGGCATTGCGCCTCGATACACATCCCCAATGGCACACATATAATAAGAAGCAATCCAGAGCCAATGGGCAATTTGAATCTCGGTTACAATTGGTTTTTCGTCGAGTATCTCATGAATTTCTTTGGCATCATATAAAACTGGATTGTTTTGATGTATCTCGATTACCAATGCGGTATAAATTTTGCTTTTACCAAATGGCACCGCTGCCCGCATTCCTTTTTTCATATAATGAAATTCGGCTTCCGAAATACGATAAGTAAAGGTTTTAGAGAGTGAAAGTGGTAAAATTACTTCGACAAAATACATTTTTAGGAATTATAATTTAGATATCAGATTTAACATTAAGATTTTAGGGAGAGTACAAAATGACAGTGATTAAATACGTAAGTAATTAAAATCTTTTCCTTAACTACTTATCAACAATAAGCAATTGCATTTTTACTCTAGAGCAAACGCTTTTAAAGCTTTAAATATTTGCAATATGTTTAAACCAAAAAAAATGACACACAAACCATAGAATAAAACCTATTAAGACAAATTTTTTATTTAGTTTGTTAAAAACAAAATTGAAATCTGTACGGAATCGCACAATTCTATCTAACTCTTTTCAAAATCCGTTTTTTTCTGTGTCTTGGCTTTAGCCAATCCGTGTCATCCGCGTTCCATTGTCAAGATTTTTCTTAGTTAGCAACTCTTTGTCAAAGTCCCAAACCCACTTTCTTGAAAATCCGTGGCTAATTGATTGTTTAGCAAATCGTAAAATAGCATTTGTTTTTTTAAAGGCATTTGCCCTGTTTTTACTCAAGCTTAAATGTAGCCTTAACCTCTGTCTCTATTTTTATTTTTTCGAAATCGATGTCAATTGTTTCCAATTTTTCTTTCTCTTTCAAACTTGTCATTCCTCCACGAATTATAATTCCAGAAACTCTTCCGCTCAACATAACACCAGTGTTGTAAAAATCTGAAATATAAATTGCACTTCCAACTTTTTGGTTTAAGGGTTTTGTCATTGCAATTGCTTGATTTTTTGCTTTCAGAATTGCTTTGCCTTTTAGAGTAAAAATCATTCCTCCTACTTTTGAATATTCCGTTTTTTCTAAAGTTACATTTGAGATTTCAATTTCTTCTAAAGCAATTATCACTTTCCCAGCAACTTTTGCATTGTAAACTAATAATGTGTAATTTTTGTTTTTCAGAATATCTTGTTGTTTCAAA
>JAYVGE010000147.1:0-4327 GCA_043772515.1 Flavobacterium sp.
AAGCCGCATTAATAGCAGCCAGATACAACAAAGAAGCAGTATACAAACAGGATTTCTTGGATGCAGTTGATAGAATTGTTGGAGGTCTTGAGAAGAAAAATAAAATCATAACTCCAGAGGAGAAAAGAGCCATAGCAATTCACGAAGCAGGTCATGCAACTGTGAGCTGGATGCTAGAACATGCCGCACCGCTAATAAAAGTAACTATTGTACCTAGAGGACAAAGTCTTGGAGCCGCTTGGTATTTGCCCGAAGAACGATTGATTGTTCGTACCGATCAAATGCTAGACGAAATGTGTGCAACCATGGGAGGTAGAGCTGCCGAAAAAGTAACCTTTAACCGAATTTCTACGGGTGCTTTGAGTGATTTAGAAAAAGTAACTAAGCAAGCTCGAGCAATGGTAACTGTTTATGGTCTGAATGAAAAAATAGGTAACGTTACTTATTATGATTCGTCTGGACAAAGCGAATACAGTTTTGCTAAACCCTATTCTGAAGATACTGCAAAAATTATTGACAAAGAAATTTCAGATCTTATCGAAAGTCAATACCAAAGAGCAATTCAGATTTTAGATGAAAATAAAGACAAGTTAAATCAATTGGCAGCAATCTTAATTGAAAAAGAAGTAATCTTCAAAGACGACTTAGAAGCTATTTTTGGAAAAAGAACATTTGACAAAAACCTAGAAGAAGTAGTTTCATAGCAAATACGCACATTTATTGAGCATTCTTAATAAAATCTTAATTCAAAACCCGCTTTTGAATTAAGATTTTTTTATCTTTGAACGTTTTCAACTAATCCATAAAGTAGTTTATCAAAATATGAGTCTTTTTAGCAAATTTTTTGGCGCTAATTCTGCCGCATCCGATGAGGATACCGAAAAAGAGAATAGTAAAGCATCTCTAGATAATGACACGCCTATAGACGAACAATTTATTTATAACTTCAAAAAAAATGGAGGTAAGTTTCTGTACTGTGAAAACGTAACAGAAATTAAAGAACATTTTGAAAACATACTAGAAGAAAATGATTGGTTCGAAAATGATGTATTGTGTTGCGAACCTATACTTTATAGTATTCTTGACGAAAACAAACTTAATTATACAAAGCCAGAAAACCCTACATTTCTTTTGGCCAATTGCGAGAATTTGATAGCCGAAGAAGGGTCTGTACTGTTTTCATCTATTCAAATAAAACAAAATAAACCAAACGAACTACCCGTAAATATCATTGTATTTGCAAAGACGAGTCAGATAAAAGAAACTAAAAGCGACGGTCTAAGTGCCATAAAGAAAAAATACGAAAGAGATTATCCTACCAATATTACAACCATAAAATATTTCGAAAAAGCAAAAGAAGAAGATTTTACGCAATACGGAAGTTCTGCAAAAAATCTTTATTTATTGCTACTAGAAGATCTTTAAGATGAATGAAACACTCAAGAGGGCTATATCTGGCGTTATTTATATTATACTACTTTTATCATCTATACTTTACGGTTTTGAAAGTTTCTTTGTATTATTTGGTGTTTTCTTAATTATTACCGTCTATGAATTTTGTAATTTAATAGAAATTAATAAAACGCTACCCATCGCATTTAGTATTCTTTTTTACACCGGAATTACATTAATTAGTTTTTATAAAATCGAGACCGAGTTTTTTTTAAATAAAAATTTCAACAATACTTTCAACATCAAACTAGACGTAAACCAATTAACATTGGTTTTATTGGTAACAAACATCGTTGTTTCTATAAAATGTATGCTGTTTCTATTTTATGATAAAATTCAAAAAATAAGTACTTCTTCTAAATATTTGTATCTGTTAGGGTATATTGTTTTGCCATTTATCTTCATTACCAAAATTTCATTAGGAGAAAAAAACTACAACCCAAAAATAATAATTGGTTTATTTATTTTAGTTTGGACAAACGATACCTTTGCCTATATCGTAGGTAAAACAATAGGTAAAACAAAATTATTAGAAAGAATTTCGCCAAAAAAGACAGTCGAAGGACTCATCGGAGGAATCGTTTTTGCCGTTTTTGCAGGTTATTTAATTTCTAAATATTACATACAGCCGAGTCCGAAATTTAGCGAAAAATCTATTTTAATATGGGTAACAATCGCAGTGATTGTTGGCGTTTTCGGAACTATCGGAGATTTAATAGAATCTAAATTCAAGAGAATCGCTGGCGTAAAAGACAGCGGAAAAATAATGCCAGGCCACGGAGGCATCCTAGATCGACTAGATAGTGTTATATTTGTAGCACCAATTATATTTTTATTTTACCAAATCTTAAACTATGTTTCATAAAGAAGGAACCCCATCAATCTTATTAAGTACTATTTTTACTGCCATTGTACTTTTGCTAACCGATCATTTTGTTCATACCAATTGGATAAAAATGGCAATTCAAATAGCTACTTTATTGTTTTTAATCATCATACTACAATTTTTTAGAAATCCCAAAAGAACCATTACACCTAATAAAAAATAGTGTACTGGCTCCTGTAGACGGAAAAGTAGTAGTGATAGAAGAAGTTTATGAGGCCGAATATTTTAAAGACCAGCGCATACAAGTATCTATATTTATGTCGCCAATAAACGTGCATGTTACACGCTACGGATTGAGTGGATTGGTAAAATTTAGCAAATACCATCCTGGTAAATTTCTAGTGGCATGGCATCCAAAAGCGAGTGAAGAAAATGAGAGAACAACCATTGTTATCGAAAACAATACTTTTGGCGCTATTTTGTACCGCCAGATTGCAGGAGCGCTAGCAAGGCGAATTGTAAATTATGCTCAAGAAGGAATGCAAGTAGTACAAGGAGAAGATGCTGGATTTATAAAATTCGGATCCAGAGTAGATCTATTTTTTCCAATTGGAACACCTATAAACGTTGTGCTGAACCAAAAAGCAATAGGTAATCACACCATAATTGCGACAAAGGCTTAATGACTGAAAAAGAGTTAGACATCCGCTTTCAGGAGGCAGTAGCATTGGCCGACGAAATGAGTCAAGCGACATTACCGCAAGATGTTCAGCTAAGACTTTATGCTTTTTACAAACAAGCTACTTTTGGAACAGCACGTTACAATCATTCTGGAAATTTTGATTTAAGAAATGCATTCAAAACCAATGCTTGGATTCAAATCAGTCATTTAACTTCGGATGAAGCAAAAGAACAATATATTGAAACTATCCGTTTAATATTAAAAAAATAGTAACCATAATGAATAAAATATATTCTTTGACCGCTAGTATTCTTTTATTTACACTACTATTTTCTTGTGACAAAAAAAAACTTACTGAAGTTGTAGAAGTTCCTTTGCCTACGAGGCAAGAAAAAATAGCCATTGGTTTACCCGAAGATGTAAAAGCAAATGATGGTTCTTTTCAATTAGAAAAGCTACCGTATTCGTATGATGCTTTGGCTCCAAATATTTCGGCCATAACACTAGAAATGCATTATTCTAAACATTATCTAACCTACACCAACAACCTAAATAAAGCAATATTGGGTACCCAATTAGAGAACCTGACTATTGAAGAAGTGTTAGCCAAATTAGATCTTAACAATGCTGCTTTAAGAAACAATGCAGGAGGTTATTACAACCATTCTCTTTTTTGGAAATGCATGTCTGCAAAGTCCGACAGACAACCCAAAGACACTTTGGCGGGAGCTATAACAAAAAGATTTGGGTCTTATGACAACTTTACATCTCTATTCAAAGAAGAAGCTGTAAAACAATTTGGCTCTGGTTGGATATGGCTTGTAGTTGACAAAGCCGGAGTATTACAAGTTACAAGCACTCAAAACCAAGACAATCCTTTGATGCGAAATGCATTAATATCTGGTAAGCCAATACTGGCCTTGGATGTTTGGGAACATGCTTATTATATGGATTATCAATACAAAAGAAAAAACTATATCGATTCCTTTTTTGATATAATCAACTGGGAAAAAGTAGGCCAAAACTACGAAGCCACTTTTAAGAAGTAGTCCTTTATTAAACATAAAAAAGCTGTTGGAAAATAATTTTCATCAGCTTTTTTAATAAACTGTATTTTAGCTACAGCCTGGCACATCTCTGAAAGAAGAATGCAATCATTTCAAATTTATCTGAAACCGAAAAATACAATAACCAATCCTAACTCTATTTGTTACCTATAGATTCTATTTGTTTTTTATAGAATATAAAATTGCTTCTCCTAATTATAAAAAACTAAATATCATTAAGTTAAGATTTAATTATACTATTTACTAATCTGTTTTAGTCCAACGCAAATTATCCTCACCTCAACCCTCTACAAAGGAGTG
>JAYVGE010000148.1:0-10809 GCA_043772515.1 Flavobacterium sp.
CGATTTATATTTTAGCGTAGTAAATCTAAAATTTAAAATCAGCAATCTAAAATTTAAAACATGAAATTATCCCATTTTCAATTCAATTTACCCAAAGAACTTCTTGCCGAATATCCAGCAGAAAACAGAGACGAAGCTCGTTTGATGGTTATTGATCGTAAAAAGCAAACGATAGAACACAAAACGTTCAAAGATGTTATCGATTATTTTGACGATGGAGATGTTTTAATCCTAAATAATACCAAAGTTTTTCCAGCCCGTTTGTTCGGAAATAAAGAAAAAACAGGAGCAAGAATCGAAGTGTTTTTACTAAGAGAATTAAATGCCGAGCAACGTCTTTGGGATGTTTTGGTAGATCCAGCACGTAAAATAAGAATCGGAAATAAATTGTATTTCGGTGATGACGATTCTCTGGTGGCAGAAGTTATAGATAATACAACCTCTCGTGGTAGAACCTTGCGTTTCCTTTACGATGGTTCGTACGAAGAATTTAGAAATAAATTGACAGAACTTGGAGAAACTCCAATTCCAAAATACATCAGTAGAGACGTAACTCCAGAAGATGCCGAACGGTATCAAACCATTTATGCCAAAGAAGAAGGAGCCGTAGCGGCACCAACGGCAGGATTGCACTTCTCGAAGCATTTATTAAAAAAATTAGAAATAAAAGGAATAAAATTTGCCGAAGTAACACTACACGTTGGGCTAGGAACCTTCAATCCAGTTGAGGTAGAAGATTTGTCTAAGCATAAAATGGATTCAGAAGAATTGAAAATTACACAAGAAGCTTGTGATGTTGTAAATAATGCCAAGGCCAACAAAAAACGTATTTGTACCGTAGGAACAACTTCTATGCGTGCTGTAGAAAGTTCGGTTTCGTCACAAAACACCCTGAATCCTTTTGATGGTTGGACAAACAAATTTGTTTTTCCACCTCACGATTTTACGATTCCAACCTGTATGATTACCAATTTTCATACACCAAAATCAACTTTATTAATGATGGTATCTGCTTTCTGCGGACACGATTTAATGAAGCGTGCTTACGAAGAAGCTATCAAAGAAGAATATAAATTCTATCCTTACGGTGATGCGATGCTAATTATTTAATGAATATATTTTTTCTCCTTTCTTTTTTGGAGAGAATCGAAGTTATCAAAGAATCTCGTCAGTAATGGCGGGATTTTTTTTATGTCAAATCTAGTCAAAGTTGAGCGTGTCTCAATTCCGATCTATCGGGAAGGTTATTCGTTACAATCTTTTTTACCGCAAGAAGTGGCAAAAAAGGAGTTTCGCTACTATCCCTCACGTAAAAAACGTTGAATTAAAAACTATTCAACAAAAAATAGTTTTTTTCAAAAAATCAATGGCATAAAAAAGTAGAGTAACGAAATGTTATCCAATCTAAAAGCCTTACCTCACCTGATAGACTAATTTTACCGTAATGTTAGCTGTTTTGTTTTTTGAAGCCGTATTAAACGAGCCTCCGTACGAAAAATCTTCCGATGAGTTTTGACCTGTAATTTGAAAAACCCCCATATCCGATTTTTTCAAGTTGCCAAGACTTGCATCTGCATTTTGAGCTATACTTTTGGCTCTAATGCTGGCATCTTTAGTGGCTTCGGCAATCATTTTTATTTTTAATTCGGCAAGTTTTGTGTAATAATATTCAGGAGGTTTAGAATAAAATTCGACTCCAGAATTAATTAATTCACTCGATTGACGGGAGATATCTTCGATTTGATTCACATTTTTAGACTGAATGGTCACACTTTGTGTTAACGTAAACCCTGTGAAAATTTGCTCTTTGGCAGTGCCATTTTCATTGTAAGTCGTATCAAAATCTTTGCTGAAATTTACTGCCGAAAAAACCATTTCTTCCTTTTCTATTCCCTTACTCGACAAATAGCTTTTTATTTTCTCCCGATCAGTATCAAGCGAGGCATACGCTTCTTTTAGGGTAAAACTTTTTTTAGAAAAAGAACCACTCCAAACAATCAAATCCGAAACAAAATCCTTTTTTCCTAAACCAGTAACACTTATTGTATCATCATTTTTGTTGCGATTCTGAAACGCATTAGAGAATAAATAGGACGAAATGATAACCGAAATGGCAATAATGATAACGTTTAAATTATTTTTAAGCATGATTTCTTGTTTTTTGATTCAAACAAATATATCAAATAATAACTATCCTTAACTAATACTAAACAATAATTTAGCTACAGATTTTAAGAAAGCGGTTGGAGACTTTGGCAAAGAGTGGCTAACTGAGAAAAGCCTTGACAATTGAACGCAGATGACACGTATTGTCTAAAGCTAAGACGCAGAAAAAACGGATTTTTGAAAAGGGGTAGACAGTATTAAAAAATTTTTAGCAGATTTTCTTCAATAAATCTAATTCACTTTTCTCTAATCTGAGGAAATCTTTTAATCTGTAGAAAAAATAAAAGTACGCTTATTTTTAGATCCATTTGAAGTCAACTTTAAGATACTATTTTCTTAGCAGTTCAGAATCTTAGTTTCTTAGCGGCCGAATGGACACATTGTTTTTTTTGGCTATTTCCTATCATTTGTTTTCTTATTTTTACAAAAATAAAACAGAAAAAATGGCTTTTGAAAACACACTAGAGTTTGCGCAGCAGCTCGATTCACAAGATATAATATACAAATACCGAGACGAGTTTATATTTCCAAAAGTAAATGATAAAAAAGTAATTTATTTTACAGGAAACTCATTAGGATTGCAACCCAAACGCGCCAAAACGTATATAGACGAAGTCATGAATGACTGGGCTAATCTAGCTGTAGAGGGACATTTCTATGCCGAGAAACCATGGTGGGATTATCACGAACGTTTTGCAGTTCCTTTGGGTAAAGTGGTTGGCGCTTTGCCAAGCGAAGTAACCGTGATGAACACTTTGACGGTTAATCTTCATTTGATGATGGTTTCTTTTTACAGACCTACAAAAACGAGATACAAAATCATTTGCGAAGAAAAAGCTTTTCCTAGCGATCAATATATGTTTCAGAGTCAGGTGCATGCACATGGTTATACTCCTAAGGATGCCATTGTCGAAATTAAGCGTCGAGAAGGCGAACACAACATTCGACTCGAAGATGTTTTGAGTAAAATCGCCGAAGTAGGAGACGCCTTGGCTTTGGTTTTAATAGGAGGAGTAAATTATTATACGGGACAGGTTTTTGATATTTATACCATAACCGAAGCAGGACATAAAGTAGGAGCAAAAGTAGGCTGGGATCTGGCACATGCTGCGGGTAATATAAAACTGGAATTGCATAATTGGAAGGTAGATTTTGCAGCTTGGTGTAGCTATAAATATATGAATTCGGGACCAGGTAATGCTTCTGGATGTTTCGTTCACGAAAAGCATCACAGCAATAATGATTTACCTCGTTTTGCAGGTTGGTGGGGGCATAATAAAGAGAGACGTTTCAAGATGGAACCTACTTTCGATCCCGTTCATGGTGCCGATGGTTGGCAAATTAGCAATGCGTCTATTCTTTCTCTTGCTCCCTATTTGGCTTCGGTTACACTGTTTGACGAAATTGGGATGGATACCTTAATCGAAAAGAGAGACAGAATTACCTCTTATCTAGAGTTTATTCTTCGAGAAATTGGTAAAGAAGTTCACGGAAGTTTCGAAATTATTACACCTTCTAACCCAGCCGAAAGAGGATCGCAATTGTCTGTTTTACTTCATGGAGAAGGTCGAAGTTTATTCGATTATTTAATAAAAAATGGAGTCATTACCGATTGGCGTGAACCCAATGTTATTCGTTTGGCTCCCGTTCCGATGTATTGTTCTTTTGAAGATATGTACCATTTTGGGCAAATATTGAAATCTGGGATTCTAAAACAATCTAGACATAAAATGGTATAAGAGATGGTGTAAATTAGTATAAATTTTATGATAAGGTTTGATCCTTTCTTTGTCTAATTATGGTTGTTATTCAGGTGCTAAGAAGCTAAGATAGAATTAGTGTTATACCAAATTTAATTATTCTTAATACTATTCGAAGGGAATAAAAGATCAGGGCAAACGCTTTTAAAAAAAAGGTAGACACGAATTACACCAATTTACACGAATAATTACTTTTTGAATTATACAAATCTTCATAACTCGTGAAATTTAATTTTTTAAAATTTGTGCTAATTCGTGTAATTCGTGTCGAATAATGTTAAAGGCGTTTGCCCTGAATAAAAGATACTATTCTTTTTGTGTAAGAAAGAGTTTTTTAGTTTAATAGGAATCCATATTTTGAATAATGGCATTGGCTTTAACTTTGATTTTGTATAATTCTTCGGAATTTATTTTATTTAATAAATTTAGCATCATTCCCATGCGTTGGTTTCCTTTAAAATACTCTTTTTTTTCATCTAGGAAATTCCAATATAGCGAGTTGAAAGGACAGGCTTTTTCTTCAAATTTTTCTTTGACATTGTAATGGCATTTGGAGCAATTATTGCTCATTTTATTGATGTAACTTCCTGAGGAAACATAAGGTTTTGTAGCAATAATTCCACCATCGGCATATTGTGACATACCCCTGGTATTGGGCATTTCGACCCATTCTATAGCATCGATGTAGACGCCCAGATACCAAGCATCTACTTGATTAGGGTCGACTTGTGTTAGGAGTGTAAAATTTCCTATTACCATAAGGCGTTGGATATGATGTGCGTAAGCATCGTCTAAACTTTGATTGATAGCATGACGCATGCAATTCATTTTGGTTTTACCCGTCCAGAAAAAATCGGGTAATTTGTTATTGTTTTTCAAGACATTCATCTGAGCATAATTGGGCATTTCTTTCCAATAAATTCCTCGAATGTATTCTCGCCAACCCAGAATCTGACGAACAAATCCCTCTACTTGTGAGAGGGTTATTTTGGTTTCATTGTCATGATAAAAAGAAATAACGGTTTCAATTACTTCTTTTGGCGAAAGCATTTTTGTATTCATTGCAAAAGACAAACGAGAATGAAAAAGGAATTTTTCGTCGGTATGTATCGCATCTTCATAATCACCAAAATGTTTCAACAGATTAGTGCAAAAATAATTTAAAACCTCTAGCGATTGCTCACGGGAAGTGGGCCAGCTGAAATTATTTTCGTCGATGTTTCCAAAAGTGACTATACCTGCTTCCTTTATTTGAGCTAGAATTTCAGAGACGTTTGCCCGAAAATTTTTTTCCGAAGGAACAGGAACTTCTCCTTTGTATTTTTTACGATTATCAGCGTCAAAATTCCATTGATTTCCTAAAGGAGTTATTCCAGTCATTAAGATATGATGTTTTTTACGCATGTTGCGGTAGAAATTCTCCATCAGCAATAATTTCTTGCCTTCAAAAAAATCGGAGAGTTCGTGACGTGTGGTATAAAAATGGTCGGAGTCAAAAGCTTCTGACTTTATTTTTAAGTGGCTACAAATCGTTTTCAGTTGTTGGTCTAGCCGGTATTCGTCTGGTAACTGGTATTCGAATTTTTCGATTTTGTATTTTTCGATACTCAGTGCAATTATTTTTTCTAAATCCTGTGAATTCTCCGTATCAGTAATTTGAAAATAGATTGCTTGGTGTCCGAGTGATTGTATAGCGGTGTAAAAATTCCTCATCGACAAAAAAAAGGCTATAACTTTCTGGATATGATGTTTTACATAATCGGTTTCCTGACGCATTTCGGCAAGTACATAAATGATATTGTCATCATTTTCCTGAAGCCAGGAGTGTTCTAAATTTAACTGATCACCAAGTATTAATCGCAATTTTCTCATTTTTATTTTTTAAAAAATGAAGTGGTAGGAAGTTCTTTTCGAGCATATAGAAAACGGTCTACTAATTTGGGTAAACAATACCCATCGAGTCCATTTAGTGCCACAACATTCCTTCTGTCAATTTGTAGCCAGCCATCTTGATGCTTTAATTCTTCCTCAAAAAACAAGTTTTCAATCGAGGCAATAATATGAATCGTGTCATTTTCCTTTATATAATATTCATTTACGTATTTGCAATACAATTGAACGGGGCTTCCTTTTACAAAAGGGATTTCAATATTATTTTTATATTCTTCTTCTAGGTTTGTTTTGTCAAATTCTGAAATGCCTATTCCATAATTTGCAGAAGTATGATGTGCGTCTTTAATCATGTCTACAGTAATATGATTTACTGTAAAATAGCCAGTATCTTTGATGTTTTTATATGTGTCTCTGGGTGCTGTTGTAGGGCGCATGATGAATCCTATTATGGCAGGACTACTTCCTAAATGGGTTACACTGCTAAAAATAGCTACATTAGATTTTCCATCAAGTGATTTTGTGCCCAGAAGATTAGCGGGTTTATATCCAGTGCAAGAATTAATTAAATTCAATCTTTCGAGCTTCTCCATTTGAGAAATATCGTCTTTAGATAGGTGTTTCATATCTTTTAATTTGAAACAAATATACTTATTTTTGTTTAATTTATTTTAAATTTAGTTAAACAAAATAAATGTATTTATTTTATTTTTACCGCTATACAGTCGTTTAAATAATTTTCAAGTCCTATATTTGTTTATCAATATATTCAAATAAGAAATGAGCATGAACTAAAATTGGTTGCAAACACCAATGAAGATATGCCAATTCCTGCCGATAGGAGCTATCGGAACCTATTAAAAAACAATAGTATCTAGATATGAAAAAAATGAAGAGAGTCCTGCTAGTTTTATTTTCCTTAATAGCAGTTTTAATAGTTGCTTTAATTATTTATGGGTTTTATTTAAAGCCAAAATACGAAGGAGAGTTGCAATTAAAAAACATTCAGAAAGAAACTACCGTTTATTTTGATGAGTTTGGGGTGCCACATATTTACGCCGATTCTCAAAAAGATGCTATGGAGGTCTTGGGTTATGTACATGCGCAAGATCGTTTGTGGCAAATGGAATTGATGCGGCGTATTGCTTCTGGAAGATTGTCTGCTATTTTTGGCTCGGTGGCATTAAAAAGCGATACGTTTTTTGTAGGTTTGGGTATCGAAGAAGCTTCGCAAAAAGCCATAGAAGCTTTAGACAAAAATAGTTCATGTTATCAATTGGCAATAGCTTATTTAGAGGGTGTCAATCAATATTTAGACAAGGGAGTTACACCTGTTGAGTTTCAATTGTTGGGAATCAAAAAAGAAAAATTTACGTTAAAAGATGTCTATAATGTTTTTGGTTATATGGCTTTTAGTTTTGCTTCTGCGCAGCGCACGGATCCATTACTGACAGATATTCGCAATAAATACGGAATGGATTATCTGAAAGATTTTGATTTAAATGGAAATCTAAAAGGGCTAATGATAAAAAACGCAATAGCACAACCACAAGAGTTTAATGCCATTGCCAAGACTGTTGCATCGTTGATGAAACAATCACCTATCCCTCCTTTTATTGGTAGTAACAGCTGGGTTATTGCACCTCAAAAAACCAAAAAGGGCAAAGTGATTTTTGCCAACGATCCGCATATTGGGTATTCGCAACCTGGGACTTGGTTTGAAGCCCATTTGGTAACTCCTGATTTTGAATCGTACGGATATTATCTCGCAGGAACACCTTTTCCTTTACTGAGTCACAATCGAGAATATGCTTCTGGTATAACCATGTTCGAGAACGATGATGTCGATTTATATCAAGAAGCAAACAACCCTCAAGATGTTACAAAATACAAAACTCCTGATGGCTACAAAAACTACGAAATTCGTAAAGAAGTGATTAAAGTAAAGGATTCTTCGGATGTGGTTTTGACTGTAAAAGTAAGTCGCCACGGTCCAATTATGAATGATTTGATTGCAGGATTAGACAAAAATAAACCAGTGGCATTGTCTTGGATTTATACCCAACAACCCATTATGTTACTTCAAGCGGTGTACCAACTTTCGCATGCCAAAAGCAAAGCAGATTTTGAAAAAGGAGTAGCGCTAATTGCCGCTCCAGGACTCAATATTATGTACGGTGATGCCAAGGGCAACGTCGCTTGGTGGGCAACTGGCAAACTCTACAAGCACGCTGCGGGAGTAAATACCAATTTTATCTTGGATGGCGCCTCGGGCAAAGAAGATATTACCGAATATTTGGATTTTTCCAAAAATCCGAAGGCTATTAATCCAGCTTGGCACTATGTGTATTCGGCAAACAATCAGCCCGAAGCCGTTGATGGTTATTTGTATCCAGGGTATTATTTGCCCGAAAACAGAGCCAAAAGAATTACTCAATTATTAGATTCTAAAAACGATTGGGATAAAGAAGCCGTGAGTAAAATGATAACCGACAATACATCATCCAAAAGTTCGTCTGTGGTTCTGAATTTGCTGGTAAACATCGATCCTAAATCGCTTTCGCAAAAGGAAATTGAAGCGATTACCGTTTTGAAATCATGGAATGGCACTAATAATTTGAAGGATGTAGGACCGACCATTTACAACCGATGGATTTATTTTTACCTAAAAAACACTTTTGAAGACGAATTGGGCAAAGATAATTTTGGACTTTTTATGGATATGAATAGTGCCGAACAGGTTATTGCTACTCAAATAGCCAATGATAACTCGCCATGGTGGGATAATATAGCAACCAAGAACATCAAAGAAACCCGAAACCAAATTCTATCACAGTCTTTTAAGCAAGCCGTTACTGCGCTAGAGACACAATTAGGAAATGCTATAACAGATTGGACTTGGGACAAGGTACATACCTTAGAACACGGACATCCTATGGGGAAAGTGGCCGCATTGCGTTCGTTTTTTAATGTAGGCCCTTTTGCCTCAGCGGGGTCTAATGAAGTTATTAATAATCTCATGTTTGCGTATTCCGAAAATGGGGAATACAAAGTAAATGCTGGTCCATCTACCCGTAGAGTAATTGATTTTTCGGATATAGAAAATAGTTGGAGTATTTTGCCAACAGGACAATCAGGTAACCCTTTAAGTTCTCATTATAGAGATCAAGCAGTATTGTATAACGCAGGGAAGTTTAGAAAAATGAAATTGAATAAAAAAGAGATTGTAAGAACGGCTACTAAACTGGTTTTTAAACCAAGATGATAGTCGAAAAGCAGTATGACTGTTTTCTTTAAATTAGTGAAGTTTTGAAATAATGCATGCAAAATTCGACAAAATTATTTTGGTCTTTTTCAAGATGATATCCTTTGAGTAAAGGATGGGGGGAGTAGGAGCGTTGGCTTTAAATAGCTGGGCTGTCGAACTATTTTTAAACGAGATTAATCAAATTTTTTTTATGTGTACAGAAAGACCTATCCAATTTTTCGGCAGGTCACGCCCAAATAAACGTCAAAATTCAACCTATTCTGTTGATTATTACTTATTTTTGTCAACTTAAATTTTCATTATTTCTTGATGCAAACTCCACTTAAAATTGCTGTTGTAGGTTCTGGATTAGTTGGCTCTTTGTTAGCTATTTATCTTAAAAAAGCGGGTCATACCGTTCATGTTTTTGACAGAAGTCCCGATATTCGGGAGATAAATTTCTCTGGACGCTCGATTAACTTAGCGATGTCTAATAGGGGGTGGAAAGCCTTAGACAGAGTAGGAGTGGGAGATGCAGTGCGCGCCATTGCAATTCCGATGGGCAAACGTGCGATTCACTTGGTAGACAAAATCAATTTTCAAAATTACGGGCAAGAAGGCGAATGTATTTATTCGATTTCTCGTGGAACTTTGAACAGAAAAATGATTGATTTGGCAGAAAATGCTGGTGCAGAATTCTTCTTTGAGCAAAAAATTTGGGATGTAACGCTAGACGATGCGACTTTGCATATTGGTGAAACCGAGAGGGGTGCTTGGGAAGAAAAAAAATACGATATGGTTTTTGGTGCCGATGGCGCTTTCTCTAGAATTCGTCACCGCATGCAACGCCAAAGTATGTTCGACTATTCTCAGGAGTTTTTGCCCTTGGGATACAAAGAATTGAATATACCTGCCAATTCGGATGCAACACATAAATTAGATAAAAATTCGTTTCATATTTGGCCTCGAGGAGCATATATGCTAATTGCTTTGCCTAATTTGGATGGGAGTTTTACATGTACTTTGTTTATGCCTTTTGAAGGAGAAAATTCATTGGCGTCTTTGACAACTATAGAAGAGGTTATTGCTTTTTTCGAGAAAAACCTTCCTGATACTATAGATGTTATTCCTAAATTGGCGGAAGATTTTTTTAAGAATCCAACAAGTACGTTGGTTACTATGAAATGTTTTCCTTGGACATATTCTGATAAAATAGCCCTGATTGGAGATGCTTGCCATGCTATAGTTCCTTTTTACGGGCAGGGAATGAATGCGGGATTTGAAGATATTTCTATTCTTTATGAAATGATTGAAAAATATGGAGACGACTGGAAGAAGATTTTCTCAGAATATCAAAAATCACGTAAACCCAATGCCGACGCAATTGCAGAACTATCGTATCGTAATTTTATGGAAATGAGTTCTAAAACTGCCGACGAAAAGTTTCTTTTGCAAAAGAAAATCGAAAAACATTTCTCCGATAAACATCCAGAAAAATGGATTCCGCTATACAGTCGAGTAACTTTTAGTGATCGTCCTTATTCCGAAGCTTTGGCAATTGGAGATTTTCAGGACGCGATTATGAAACAAATTTTGATAATCGATAACATCGAAGAAATTTGGAATAGCCAAGAGGTAGAAAATAAAATACTAGAGCTCTTGAAATAAAATACAATAATACCAAACGCAATTACAATATAGTCTGACTTTTTTCTCCTCACCTCAGGTTTTCTCTTTTCGATAGAG
>JAYVGE010000149.1:0-10800 GCA_043772515.1 Flavobacterium sp.
ATAGTACTTATATTTTGTTTAAAGCCTTTTCGATAATTTTTTCAATCTTTTTGCTGTCAATATCTTCGTTATTGATTTTAAGATTGTGGAACTCTTTTAGTATGTTTTCTTCCAACCATTCAAACCCTAATCCTTGTTCTTCACAAAGATTTTTTATAATTTCCATATCGTCTTTACGAATACCAAAATGGATGAATGTTGTATCTAGTCCTTTGTTTATCATAGCTTTTTTATTTATAATGAAATTGGATTAAACATATCCCAACCTGCCGTGTCCTTTGTATTACTGATTGTATTGTTGCAATACCACCAAGTTGATGTATTATTGGGAGATTTTTCAATTAAAATTCCTCCAATAGTTTTTAACCCTTTGCTATTTCTAACTGCAATAAAATCTACTAAAGCATTGTGTTTTAAATGTGCATTTGCTGGATCACTTCCTGCTGTTTTTGTGTCGAATAAACAAGTAACATTAGTTTTACTCAATATCATAAAATCAACATAAAAAAGACTTTGTTTGCCCAAATAATCAATGTAAGGAACTGCAAAATGTTCTTTTGCTTTTTCTCCATTTTTGTACCACCAATGAAGATTTTCTTTATTTTCTTCTAAAAACTCCGCAAACTTAACTTCGGGTTTTGAAGCCCTGTTGTATTCATAAAAAGGTTCTAAAGCGTGTCTTTGTACTGCTTCTTTTTCCTCGTACAATTCATTATAAATTCTTTCAATTGGCACTTCCCACTGATAATTCTGAACATCTTTTGTGGCGCTATTTGCTTTTTGTTCTTGCATTTCCTGATAACGCTCTTTTGCCTTTTCTATTAACTCAATGAAGATGGGTTGGTTTTGGTCGTACAGCATTATTTTTATAGCATCGTATTCTATAATTCCGAAGTAGTCTTCAAAAAAGTATTTCATACCACCTTCTAAAACTGGCGTACTATCAACTGCTGCATAAGGTGTTGTTAGTGCTCTACAAAAATCTTTGAATAATCGAGCCAATTCACTTGGTGTTTTTGCAAAACGTGCCGTTTCAGTAACTAATTTTGTTTGCTCTTCCCCAGTCAATAGTACATTTTCCGGAATAACAATTTCAATGGTATTTATATCCGTGTTTATGAAACGTTTTTTGAGTAATTGTTTATTGGTTTCAAAAAAATGGTCTGAACCCATTTCTCTTTTTAATTCCCAATTTAATTCTGCTATTTCATACAACGCTTTTCTGAAAGTGGCTCCTAAACGGTTACGGACTATTCGTGTATTGATATATGTAGAATTCAATTGAACTGGCATATAGTTTTCTATTCTACGTGCTTTGTTCATTGTGATATAGCTCATATCGTCTTTTACGATTTCGATTTGATTTTTACTTAAATTGGTAAAAACATATCCTTGATTTAATAGCGGATTTGGATAATGTTTTTGTTCCGGCATACGCAAAATTCTACCAACGGTTTGAATGGTAAAAGTGGTACTTTTTAATTCCCGAAAAATCAATAACACTCCTGCTCGTGGACAATCCCAACCTAATGCAATAGCTTGTTTGAATAACAAAACTTCGACCATATTATCGGGTTTTTCAATATCCTCCACATTGTCCTTTCTGCCCGATAACCAAACCGCCAGTTTATTGTTATTTACTGTAATATTATATTTTACCTCTAGGTTTTGCAATACTACATCAATGTATTTTTCATCATCGGCTGTATTGTTATCACTCGTATCGTTAGGTAATTGTATCAACAAAAGCGGATTTATTTTAACTCCTAAACTTTCGTACGCCTGGCGCAATTCTTTTCTTTTTGCTAGTGCTTGTTCTAATAAAATTTCTTCTAATGAGCGACCTTCTTGCTTGATGGTATCTAAAGCAGGATTTAGAATAATACCTTCCTTTATCATTTCTTCCGTAATGACATCCTGACGTTCTACCAAAGTTCTATAATCACTGTTTGTGGTTGGTGTAGCGGAAACCCGAATTTCTATTTTTGGATATATTTTTTGCAATACTTCATTGGCTCTTTTGGCTGTTTTGGTATTGGCAAACATATGTTCTTCATCAATGATTACAATAATTTCCGTATCGTTTAATTTGGCTTTGTTAATGAAACTGTATAGGTTTTTATTGGTTTCATTTTCCCTAATCATTGTATTTTTCTCTTTATTGATGCTTTCCCAATTGACAAACAATACCTCGTTTGGTTGCAATTCACTATCAATAACATCATTAAAGAAAATAGGTTTTATGGAACGCATTTCAGCAAAATACCCTTTTAAGGCATTGTAGCTTTGTATGTATAATTTGTTTGGAGCAATCCAAATGAAAGCTGCTTTTCGTTTTTCAAGCTCGTAACGTTCCGGTAATTCTTCACAAAACTTATTTAATAACGAAGCCATCATCACAGTTTTACCCGAACCCGTTGGTGCTTTGAAAATTAAATTTTGACGAGCACCCGGGCGCTTTAATAACTTATACAGCTTTTGAGAAAGGTCGTTGACTGCTTCGTCTTGGTAATTTTTTAAATGTATCATTTATGAATTAAGCGTTTTCTTGATTAAACAAATTTTCTCCCACTTCTTCAGTAGCATCATCGTCCAGTATTGGGATAATTTCTCGTTTCTTTTTAGGCAGCACATTTTGGTACGCCTTGTAGATAGCGTCTGGTAAGGCACATAATGTTATCAAATCTAATACTTCTTCAAAATCTTCTGTATATGGGTATTGACCGTTGCTGAATACATAAACTTTGATAGAATTATTATTCCTTTTATTTTCATTAATTTGTTTGATGATTGCAATACCTTCATCAATCATAACATCGTCATAAATTACCAAAAATTGTGTTGTCAAACTCTTAAAAATAGCCAACCAATTACTTTTAGATGCGTATTCTTTTGTTATTTCCGTATACGCATTTTCTTTTATGCACAACAATTCCGTTGCTAATCTTGTGAGTTCCTTTTTATTTTTAAGAGTTTGATTTCGGCTCACATATTCGCTTTTAAAATATAAAAGATTATTGCTTTTTAATCCTTCAACCACCACTCCTTTAGCATTAGTATAACCTTGAATAACTCTTTTATTTCTTTCATAAGTAACCTCTTCACAAATATTATTTTCATTATTGGTAACTAAAACACATTGTCTATCGCCTCCATCTTCTGCATTTAGAGCCATTGTAGCGTGAAGCGTGGTTCCAGAACCTGCAAAGAAGTCAAGAATAATTTTCGGGTTTGGATGAATGTTTTTAAGAAGGTATTGAGAGGCTGAAGTTACTTTAGGATATGGAAAATTAATATTCAAATCTTTCATCAAAGTTTCATCTGACGCTCCATTATTATAGATAGATGGTGTAACTTCTGATAAATTTTCTTTCAAAAGATATTTTTTTCGAGGCTGTGTGTTTTCATCTTTCCCAAATATAATTAATCCCGCTGCTAACAATTTATCCATTGTCCTATCAGGATTTCTCCAACCCTTAGCAGGAACAGGACAATATTTATTTGTAATAGGATGGGTTAATGGTCTATGGGATCGAGTTTCAGGTTTATCAGGCGCAGCCATTGAAACACTTTGATAAACATCGCCTTTTTCATCAATAAACTGATAGGCTTTTTCACCTCCTGAAAAATCTTGTTTTGAAAGCCAAGATTGAAATTCAGAATTTACTAACTCTAAATCATAAATTACCTCAAAGTCTCTGATTATTTCTTTTGAATAATTGAAAGGCTTTATAACTTCTTTTATTGATTCTGGAACTTGTTTTTTACCAATTTTAGCAAATAAAGTTTTAGCTTTATTTAGAATAGTTAATGCGTTAGGTTTTGATCTAGTAAGAATATTATCTAAAAGTTTAAAATTTTCTTTGTTTTTTGCATAAATCAAAACATATTCGTGCATTGTTGCGACACCAGCAACTTCTCCTTTAGGGTTCAATTTGTTCCAAATAATTACTCCTAAAAAATCATTATCAGAGAAGATTTCTGTTTCAAGTAGTAAGTTTAGTGCATCAAATTCATTTTCATCAATATGACATATAAAAACACCTTCTTCTGTTAATAACCTTTTTGCAATTTTTAATCTTTTAGAAATAAAATTTAACCACGTAGAATGTTTAAACGGGTCTTCTTTTAAAATCCACTTATCGTTATATCTAAATTCATTTTCTTTTCCAGTATTGTATGGTGGATCTATATAAATTACATCTATTTTTCCTTCGTGTGTAAATGTCAATGCTGTAAGTGCGTGCAAGTTGTCACCTTCAATCAAAATATGGTTTGGGTTTTCCTCTCCATTTATAATTGCTTTGTCTTTTACTTCCTTTAAAACTGGTAAATTATCTCGTAATTGTTCCTCTACATCTTCGGGTTTGTCTTCCCAAACTAGACCATACTTTTTCTTTGTATTTACCAAGTTTATTAAGTATGCTCGCTCGTCTTGAGTAACGCCGTCTAGTTTTTTTATTTTAAAGATTAGGTCTTGTTTGTTCATTTTGCTTTTAAATTGTTTAAAGGAGAAGTCGTTTCATAAGGCACTTTTCCAGAAGGTACTACTAATGAGGCTGGGGCGACATGGGTATCTTGGTCATCAAAGAAAATATGGGCCCCAAAAGCTTCCAATACTTTGTCCTTTGCTAAACCTCCCAAAAAATATACTTCATCTACGTAAACACCCCATTTTCTCAAAGTTTTGATTACTCGTTTGTGTGAGGGTGCATTTCTAGCAGTAACTATAGCCAATCGTAACGGGGAATACTCAATTCTAGTTGGTAAGTGTTCTTGTATTTTAGAAAGTTTGATCAATAATTTGGCAAAAGGACCTTCAGCCAAGGCATCGTTTTCGTGTTCTTTCTCATATTTGTGAAAAGGTCCCATTCCTTCGGTTTTGTATCTAAATTCAGATTCTTCCGAAAAAAGTACAGCATCAGCATCAAAAGCAATTTTTACTCTTGAATCAGTTGGATTAAATGATGTAGGAGGAGCGTAAAGTAAAGCTGCTGCACAATCTTTATTATCAATAACGGTTTGCACATCTTTAATATCTTTTGAAAGAAATAAATCGACATAAAACGCATTTATATAGGGAGATAATGGTTCGCCACCTGTAAAAGCAACTCTAGTGATACCCAAGTCGTATTGTTCGATAGAATTTAGAACCCTAAATCCAGTTTCAGCACTGTTTTTTGACATTACAACGACCTCAACTATTTGTTTATTGGCAATTTTATTCAGTTCTAATAGGCTTTTTACTAAATAAAAAGCGGTACCAGGTTGTAGAATTTCGTCCTCATTTTCTAGTTGGTATTTTCTAAACGCTTCAATACCTTCGTTTTCAAATACTTCATTTTCTTTTTCTAAATCAAATAAAGCCCTCGTTGAAACTCCAACTACAAGTATATCAGATAAATCTACTGCCATGTATTACTATTAAATTGTAGTGAATAATTAAAATGGGTTAAAACGTTAAAAGTAACTATTTTTGGATAAATAACCTATTCAAAAAATGAACAGGTTATTAGTGTAAATCACCAAAACTAAACTATCTGATTTATTAACTTTTACGGTTTTCCACATTTTGTGTATAATAAATTTTTCTCCTCTAAATTCAAAGTGTCTATAAATGTTTGAAAATCATATAAATGAATTAAATTATCGTCATTATCCGGCATTTGTGCCAATTGCACAAAATTGATGTATTTGTACACAAATTTTTCGCCAAGAATGTCCTGCATGATGATAAATAAAGCCTGCTGCCATGTTTTTGTATCGCAATGTATGTTGTAATTTTTTAGGTAAACAGTAATGTCAAATTTTTTAGCATTTTCATCATAGTTAAGAGGGAAAAACATAATGTCACTTACTTTGATTGTTATGTCTTGAAAAATATACGGGTTGTCCAGTTTATCCATAAACTTCTCGATGTCTTCCGTAGGTCTTATGAACGCAGTGAATTTCCAGTATTTGAGTATTGGTGCATTGTCGATTAGTTGGATTACTTGGTTGAAATATACGGGATTGCCATTGGCAGTTATTATAAACTCTGTTTTATCCGTAGTCTTTTTTGGGAATATGATTATAAAATCGAGTTCTTGACAGTAGTAGTTGAGGTGTTTGTTTATCCAAAAAAAGACATGCTTCTGGTTTTTAGGCGTTTCGCTTTTAATATTTTTGATTGTTTGATTGTTGTCCTGAAACCAGTTCCAAAAGGTGTTGATTGCTCTCATAATTTTTTATTTTATCGTTTGTCTTTAGTGTTTTTATCGAATGCAATGAGATTAAGCATATTGCGTAGGCGAGAGCGAACACGATTGCCATAGGCATTTTCTATTTCCGAAGCGGAAAGATTACTGGTGATATGGGTTTGTATTTTTTTGGAAATAAAAATGTCATATCTAGAGAGAATTATCTCTGCCATGACATTGCATTCGTTTCCGAAGTATTTGAGGTTCTTTTCGGTACCTAAATCATCGAAACAGTAGTTTTTATGTTCAGCATGCGTGCTGTGCCCACGACTGTATCGATGAATCACTTCGTAACCATCTTTGATAAATTCAAAACTAATATCCCGACAGGTTTTCATAAAGAATTTTTTGTTTGGCTGAGGTACATATCGCATTAATGACATTAAAGTCGTTTTGCCACAACCAACAGGACCAGAAAGTAGAATTCCTTTTGTGAGGTCAATATCAAATTTTGCTGCTGAAATTTCATCATCTAAAAAATAGCAGATCAGTTTGGTGATATTTGGAATATCCTGTTCCAAAAAATGAAATTTATCACCAAAGTCTTTTTTTCCTTTAAGCTCTAACCAAGCAATGATATCTGGGTAATTGTGTTGTGAGTTCATAGTTTTTGGTTTGCATTTTACAATGGTTCAGCGTAGTTTTTGTCTGTAACAGTATGAAGATTATAAGCTCTTGGTTGTTCCTTGACCGAATTATTTTGAGGAATGTTTACGGTAAATTTTGGAGTATTTAACATCCAGTTTCGTGCAGCTGCTTTCCAATCTTTCATTTTTGTTTTTCCGCCAATAAGCCAACCATTGCTGGAGTAGTAATTGAAAAACCGTTCTGCTTCGAATTCTGAATTTTCTTGGATTAAGAAATATTCTTTGACTAAGTCCATTGAAGGGATATTATTAACTTTTTCTTTTTTGGCGGAACTTTTTTCTTTTTCTTTTTTTTCTTGATTTTTTAAAAAGGAATTATGCCGACTTTTCTCTATTTGCTTTTTTTCGTTGTCGGCGAATGCAAAAGGCATTTCATTTAAAATTTCAAATTCGGGTTCTATATCTAAGTTTATATTGTTTTTAAATGTTTTATTTTTATTATAGATATAGACCTGACCATTAACATGTTCAGTAACCTGACCAATAACATGTTCATTTTTTGATGAGGTTAGTTCATTTTTTGAACATGTTTGTTCATTTTTTAGTCTGGTTAGTTCATTTTTTGAACTGGTTAGTTCCATATCAACGGATTTTGATTTATATCCCTCTGAGAAATTATGCACCGTAATCGACGTACCAGAATATGGATTAAAAGATGGGTTGTATTCCAAATAACCCAATCGCTGCAAATCCTTGATACATTTGTGATAGGTTGCATTAGAGGAAATTTTACTTCCTTTCATCATTTCTTCCCGGGTAATCGTAATTGGATTTTTGAAACGGTTCACGTTCCAACATTGGAAAATAGTAATGTACAAACTGATGTGTGTTGGATTGAGTGATTCTTCAACCGAAATGCGATTGAAAAAACCTGTAAGGTGTTTGATGTAGTTCATTGTTGGTGGTTTTCGGTTTACAGATGGTAGTTTATTTATTTTCTAATATTTTTTCAATATCGGTGTAGTTGTAGTAAATGATGCTTCCGACCTTGGTGAAATTTAAAGTTCCGTTTACGCGAAGATTCTGTAAAGTACCTGGAGAAATTTTCAGCAATTTTCTAACCTCTCCAGATTTAAGCCATTTCTTGGGTTCCGGATTGTGACTGATAATTTCTTTTAGTTCAGAAATAAGGGTGTTTTTGAATTCTACTAAATCACCTTTGGTGATAAGCTGATGGCTAAACAGGGTTGGGTTTTCGGTTGTCATACTATTGCTTTTTAATAAGTTATGACACAAATGAAGTGAAGTTGAAATTAAAAAACACCCAAGTTGGGTGTACCTTGGGTGTTTTTTTTATTCAAAATAATCTAAAAGCTATTATTTATAATCCTGCTCGTCGAAGCGTTTGTTGAGGTTTTCTTTTAAAACATCTAAAAATTTAGTTTTGTTTATTTTACGATTTTTAATTTCATTGCTGGCTCTGTAAATATCTCCCAATTCGATATCAAATAATTTTTCGAAACATTTGGCTATTTCTGCTAAATCTGCTTTACCATCATTGAACACTTTCTGGGTATGTAAAGCGTAAATTAGTTCAATAAGTGAAGTTTTACTCTCTGTCCATTTGAAAATCTTGTTTTCTAGTGGAGTTTGAGTTACCATTGATTTGTTATCTGATAAGTTTCTAATTTTATTTTCAATGTATTTCTGAAAATTCTCATTGGCCAGAATGGCTGCTACTTTATAGTCGTGGGTTGTTGCGAATCGATGATCTAATTCGTAATAAAACGTTTCTAGATTGTAATTAATTTCAGCATTATTTCTAATGAAAATTTTATCATCGATAAATTCACTGCCCAATCTATAATAATTATAGAATTCCATGTTTTCACTAAAATTAACATTGAGTGAGTTTAACTCATTGTCTAAATATTCCCGGAGCATTCTTTCACTTCCAAGAGGTTTACGGGATTCGAGTTTTCTGACTTTCTTGAAATAAATTAATTTAGAAGTGAATTTGGGTTTAATGCTTTTGAAAAATTGAATTTCATCTTCCTGGGTTTCGAATTGATTTTCTAAAACATAAACTTTCAATTGTTGTAAATGATAAACAACTGCTTCAATTGATTTTTCACACATATCAATTGGATTATCATAATCGTAAGATATTTTGTTAATTTTTTCTTCTAATTCAAATAAAATTGTTCTACTGAAGGTGTTCATAAATAGTAATTAAATTAAGGCTTGTATGGGTTTTTTGTATCTAAAACGCGCGAAAGTAACCTTAATTTCAGCATAAAAAAATTAAAAAATTGTGATAATTTGTAGTTACTTTATTTTCAAAAGTTTAATGGTTAAATTATTTTTTTGTCTTGTTTAGAGGCTATCAAGTTAAATTTATCTCGAAGTATTTTCATATCCTCGCTTACTTTTTTATCGAGAACTTTTGCGTAATGCTGTGTAGTTCTTAAGTTTTTGTGTCCTAGCATTTTACTCACGCTTTCTATCGGAACGCCGTTTGTGAGCGTTACTGTAGTGGCAAATGTATGTCGGGCAATGTGGAAAGTCAATTCTTTTTCAATTTCACAAACCCCTGCAATTTCTTTCAAGTAGGCATTCATTTTCTGATTACTCAAAATAGGCAGTAATTTATTTAGATTATTACTTTCCGGGTGATTCTCGTATTTATCAATAATCATTTGGGTTACAGGAAGTATTGGAATTTTTGAAGCTGATTCTGTTTTCTGACGATGGGTGAATATCCATTTCTCACCATCAATTCCGATGCTTATATGGGATTTTGTCAGGTTTTTGACATCTATGTATGCCAATCCGGTAAAACAGCTGAAAAGGAAGATATCACGTACCAGGTCCAATCTTTCCGTTTTGAAATCTTTATCGGTTATCGCTTGTATTTCTTCTTCGGATAAATATACCCGTTCCACTTCTTTTACTTTCGATTTGTAGTTTGCAAATGGGTTTCTATCAATCCAATGGTTGGCCAAGCAAATCTTAATTATTTTATTGAAGTTCTTGATGTATTTCACTGCGGTATTATTGGCGCAATTTCTAACACTTCGCAAAAAGAATTCATATTCTGTAATGAAAGCATGATCTATTTTAGTGATTTCGATATCGGATATGTTGTATTTCCATTCCAGAAATTCGATGGTATGTTTCAAGGAAGTGTTGTAGCGTTCCAGTGTTCCAGGCGCATACTCCTTTCCAACTAATTCCTTGATTTTGTTGTTGTGGTCTTTGAAGATTGGAACTAACATCCTTTGGCGTTCTTCGGTGCCAAGTAGTTTGTTTTTTAGTATTTCTGATGTGATGGGAATGTTTTTATGGATTAGTTCCATTTGCGTATCAATAATCTTGATTTTGAACATATCAAGATGGCTATTTATTGAACGGGCTTCTTCTGAACTACCTTTCATTTTGCCTGCTTCCGTAGACCATTTTGAAATTTCAACAAATCTGTTAGTGCTTAATTCAATTCTTTTTCCATTGATTGTAATTCGTGTGTAGATAGGGACTAATCCGTTTACACTGGCTTTTGCTCTCTTTGCATAAAAGAGAATAGATACTTTTGTTTTCATCGCGGTAACCTTTTAGTTATTATTAAATTTAATTCTAAAAAGACTACAACACAAGATGTTCAAATAGTGAACAACTTAATGAACATGTTATTGAACAGGTTCAAAAGCCTTGTGTATACTAGCCCGAGATAAAAATCGGTTACCCAAAAAATGAGTTGTTTAGGGTAACCGATTTTATCCCCTAAGGAACACGCATTAATGAATATTTTGGAGGGAGTGTAAAAGCAAAAACCCTCTAAATCATACGATTTAAAGGGTTTTATTACAATTTGTATTACTACTGGCGGAGAAAGAGGGATTCGAACCCCCGGACCTGTTACAGTCAACAGTTTTCAAGACTGCCGCATTCGACCGCTCTGCCATTTCTCCAGTATG
>JAYVGE010000150.1:0-10781 GCA_043772515.1 Flavobacterium sp.
TTTAATCTTAGAGAGAATAGCGACTCCACTGTATCCCTTTTTGGTTGCAGAATAGTAGTATTGATAGGGATAACCTGCGGCTGTAATCGCTTCGACTGGAATTTGTTCTTGGGTTGCCTTAATCTCTTGAAGGCAGATAACATCGGGGTCTGCTTGTTGCAACCAATCGATAAAACCTTTGGAAATCGCAGCTCTAATCCCGTTTACATTATAGGAGATGATTTTCATTTTCGTTATTTTTGAATTTCAAAAGTAATAAAAAAGCACAAAGTTTGGTCAAGAAAACAGAAAGAAAATGGACTTTTTTGCTACCTTTGCTATTAGCTCAAAAAACAAATTACACATGGGTTTAGTAACCGCAAAAGAAGTTTCAAAAGCAATAAATGCAGATAAGTACGGGGTTTTTGGTACTTTTTCGGGCTGGGTGCTGATGAAAGTCCTAAAGATTTCGACCTTAAATAAAGTTTACGACAGAAACAAGAACCTAAAAGACGTTGCTTTCTTGAACGGAATTTTAGACGATTTACAGATAAAATTCGAAATTCCAGAAGAAGATTTTAAACGATTACCCAAAGAAGGGGCTTATATTACTATTTCAAACCATCCGTTGGGAGGAATTGACGGTTGTTTATTATTGAAATTAATGCTCGAAAAAGAGCCCGATTTTAAAATTATTGCCAATTTTCTTTTGCATCGAATTGAGCCTCTCAAGAAATACATTATGCCCGTAAATCCTTTTGAAAATCATAAGGATGCCAAATCTAGTGTGGTTGGAATTAAAGAAACTTTGCGCCACTTGAGCGACGGAAAACCACTCGGAATGTTTCCTGCCGGAGAAGTTTCTACCTACAAAGACGGTGCCTTGATGGTCGACAAACCTTGGGAAGAAGGTGCTATTAAAGTAATTAGAAAAGCGCAAGTTCCTGTTGTTCCCATTTATTTTCATGCCAAGAACAGTAAATTGTTTTATTTCCTTTCAAAAATTAGCGGAACACTGCGTACGGCAAAACTACCCTCTGAAGTATTTAGTCAAAAACGTCGTGTGATAAAAGTACGAATCGGGAAGGCAATTTCTGTCAACGAACAAAACGAGCATGAAAGCATCGAAGACTACTCGGAATTCTTAAGAAAGAAGACCTACATGCTTGCCAATCCGTTTGAGAAGGAAAAAGAAATTAATTTTTTGAATGTCACCAACCTAACCACAGCAGCGCCGTCTAAACCAAAACAAATCGTTACTCCTGCAAATGGAGAAAAAATGATTGCCGAAGTCGAAGCTTTGAGAAGTAGCGATTGTAGGCTTTTACAAAGTAAAAACTACGAAGTATTTTTTGCCGAAGCAAAAAACATCCCTAATATTCTACATGAAATAGGTCGATTAAGAGAAATTACTTTTAGAGAAGTGGGTGAAGGCACCAACGAATCGATTGATTTAGACAAATACGACCAATATTACCGTCACTTGTTTTTATGGGATGATGATGCCAAAAAAATCGCAGGCGCTTACCGAATGGGATTGGGTACCGAAATCTATCCAAAATACGGAATGGAAGGATTTTATCTGAATGGTCTTTTTCGCTTTGAACCCGAATTACACGATATGATGCACAAATCTATCGAAATGGGTAGGGCTTTTATCATCAAAGAATACCAACAAAAACCAATGCCCTTATTCTTGTTATGGCGCGGAATTATTCATACTACATTGCACTATCCAGAACATAAATTTTTATTGGGTGGTGTAAGTATTAGCAATCAATTTTCAGATTTTTCGAAGTCATTGATGATAGAATTTATGAAATCGCATTATTATGATCCCTATATTGCACAATACATTCACCCCAAAAAGGAATACAAAGTAAAACTAAAAGATGCGGATAAGGATTTTGTTTTTAATGAGACCGAAGCCGATTTGAATAAATTTGACAAAATTATTGATGAATTGGAACCTGGTGTTTTGCGTTTACCTGTTCTAATCAAAAAATATATTAAGCAAAATGCTCGATTGGTTGCCTTTAATGTCGACCCCTTGTTCAACAATGCCATCGACGGCCTTATTTACCTAAGAATAGCCGATATTCCCGAAAGCACTATGAAACCTGTAATGGAAGAATACCAAGCCGAACTGGAACGAAAATTGGCAGAGAAAGAAGAGTAGATTGGCAGTTGCCACAATTGTAAAAAAAAATCCCGAAAATCTCGGGATTTTTTTTTGGTTTTAAAACCAACCTTTTCTACCTACTTGGTACGTATTATAGAATTCTTCGTCTGATTTTGTTAAGTATATTATGCCTTCGATTAATCCAATTACAGCACCTATTCCACATGCTAGACCTAGAATAAGCTGAATTACTCCTTCTTTGGTATAACCCAATAAAAATTTGTGAATTCCCAAACCTCCCAAAAGAATTGCTAAGACTCCCGAAACTACTTTTTTATTTTCTTGTTGAACTGACTGTTGGCTGTTCCACGCTTCATTTTTTGAATTTTCCATGTTTAAATTGATTTTTTTAGTTAGTGCAAATATAAAAATAATCTGAGGTGCGTAACATTATTCTTTCAAAATTTAACATTAAGTTTCAATGTCGTTTCCTAAAGGCTCGCCTAAATGATAAACAGCATGCGATTAAATTTCAATGAAACGATATTGTTTTACATTGTTGTCCGATAAAACTATTTTAGAATCTTCGAAACCCTTTTATTTATTGGGTTCATGAGTTTTTAAACAGAATTAACTTCATTTTTGATACTTCTTTGAGAATTGAATACTCAAGAATAATCTAATAAGAAAAGTGTTTATTCAATTCTCATTCAGATAATTTGATACTGTTAATTTTTCAAATTAAGCAAATAAAAGTTTAGATTTTTAATCGAACAACAATGATTGTTTTATAGAAAATAAAGGTTATTTTTTTTGATTTAAAATAATGCTATAATTTCTTATAATATGTAAATGCCTTGTTTTGCAGGGGCAAATTCCCCTCTTGAGAGGGGAGTTAGAAGTGCATAAAAAGATATAAGTCGGTAACTCAATGCAATTCCTTAAGGAAACGACATTGCATTGAGTATTTTCGGCTTAAAATAAAGTGCTATGATTTTGTCAACAATCACTTGAGCCAATCTCTCGTGGCTCTCAAAAGTCCAACCTGCAATATGTGGGGTAAGGATTACTTTACGCCCGTCTAACAAATACTGAAAAGCTTCGGGAGTATTTTTGTTATGAAAAAGCGTTTCAAAAGACAACTTTTCGTATTCTAATACATCCAAACCCGCCCCAAGAATTTTTTCGGATTGCATGGCAGTTACCAAATCGGCAGTTACAATATTTTTACCTCTAGAAGTATTGACTATCCAGAACGGTTTGGCAAAGCCGTTGATAAACTCGGCATCGACCATTTTATCGGTTTGGGGAGTCCAAGGAATATGCAAACTCAAAACATCGGTTTTCAACTGTAATTCTTCGAGTGTAACTTGTCTGGCATTGCTATCGCCAACATTCTCTTGAATATCATAACATAAAACTTCGACATCAAAACCGCGGAGTTTTTTGGCAAACGATTTTCCCATGTTTCCATATCCAATAATCCCAACGGTTTTTCCGTCGAGTTCGTATCCGCGATTGCTCTCCCGATTCCACTGTCCGGAACGAATTTCGTAATCGGCAAGATTTAGTTTATTAAAAAGAGACAGGATCATCCCCAACGTATGCTCGGCCACCGCATTACTATTTCCTTCGGGAGCAGCGATAAGGGTAATATTTTTAGACAAGGCATAGTCGCAATCGATACTTTCTAGACCAGCACCCACACGAGCTATAAACTGCAAATTGGTCGCTTTGTCTATAAATGTCTTGTCTATAAGAAACCGACTTCGAATAACAATGCCTTGATAGTCCTGAATTTTGGCTTCTATTTCTTCTTTGGTAGACGTAAAATCTTCGTGATTTACAAAGCCAGCCTGTTCTAATTGTTTCCAAAGCAAAGGATGATTACTATCGATATGAAGAATTTTGATTTCCATAGAAAAGTGTATCTTATTATTTATTAGAACAAATTAACAAAATAAATTAGGATTTGCTAGGAAGTAAAATAAAAATAAAGCAACGAACACATACTCTTTGACGAATACAAAACGAATCGTTAAGGTTTTCAATATAGGCTTCGCTTTATAAATATTTTTTTTAACTTTGGAAAATCACCTATAAAACACTTTTTTTTTAAACAAACATTAATAAAGAGTTTTAAATAAAGCGTACAAATTGGCGAAGTTATTTTGCTTTTTCAAAACGACTATCCTTTTGAACAAAAGTATGGTCGAGCAGGAGCGGCGGCTTTAAATAGCGGCGCTATTAAACTCTTTTTTAACGAGATTACTTTGCTTCGTTCCTCGCAACTCCTCGTAAGAGCAAAAGAACGAATACAATTGTACGATTTATATTCAAAACAGTTACTTGTAATCTATTACAATTACATCCTTAATCGATTCGAAACAACACTATCAAATGAGAGCAACAAAAACATTTAAAGCCTTTTTCGAAAGCGAAAAATCGGGAGGAATAGTATTGATCGTGGTAACACTTATATCGTTATTTCTTGCCAATTCTCCATTTCAGACAACCTATATTGATTTTTGGGAAACCAACATTGGTCACCACTCTATCACCCATTGGATTAATGATGGTTTGATGGCGATTTTCTTCCTTTTGATTGGATTAGAATTGGAACGCGAAATCTATCGTGGCGAACTCTCCAGTATAAAAAACGCGGCATTGCCCTTGTTTGGCGCTTTGGGAGGTATGCTATTTCCTGCCGGAATATTTTTGGCTTTAAACTACGGAACAACGACACAAAACGGAGCAGGAATCCCCATGGCAACCGACATTGCCTTTGCTATCGGAATTTTGTCATTGTTAGGAAGCAGCGTACCAACATCCTTAAAAGTCTTCTTGACCGCTCTTGCCGTAATGGATGATTTGGGAGCTATTGTTGTTATCGCCATTTTCTATACAAAATCGATTGCTTTCTTGAATCTCTTTATCGCTTTTACCATCATGGGTGGCTTATTTATACTCAACAAAAGAAAAGTCCATAGCCTGTTTCCGTATTTAATCGGAGGCTGTTTTATGTGGTATTTCATGCTCAACTCTGGTGTTCATGCTACAATAACAGGTGTATTGCTCGCTTTTGTGATACCTTTTGGTAATGGAGGCAAGAAAACTTCCTCCTACAGACTACAGCATGCGCTACATAAACCAGTAGCCTTTTTTATACTTCCCCTATTTGCTGTTGCCAACACCTGTATTGCCATTAATTCTGATTGGCACCAAGGACTCAATCATACCAACACCATTGGCATTATTTTAGGTCTTGTCATAGGTAAACCCTTAGGAATTTGGCTATTTTCGTTTGTCGGAGTCCGTTTAGGATTCTGCTCTTTGCCCAAAGATTTAGGTTGGAAGAGTATTATCGGAGCGGGAATGCTGGGCGGAATCGGATTTACAATGTCGATTTTTATAACCATACTTGCTTTTAAAGACGATGGCGAAGAAATCATTACCTATTCTAAAATTGCCATTCTAATTGCCTCCATACTAGCTGGAACAATTGGATTTATCTGGCTGAAACTTACCTTGAAAACAGCTGTCAAAAAAATGGCAACAAAGTAATTTTGGAAAAAAAACGCTAAAATATTCAAAAATAAGGTAAAAATACGTTCTTTTGCAAAAATTAAGAAAAAACTTATTCGCTAATTCGGCTTGACTTTTATCTCCTTATGAAAAAACCACTTTTAAGCCACAAACTCTTTTTCATTCCGTTATTATTGCTTGTTGTTTTATTTCAGAGTTGTTTTGAGGTAATAGAAGAGGTAAAAATGAAAGACGATGGAACGGGACATTTTAGCTTTGTAATGAATTTTAGCCAAAGCAAAACCAAAATCAATTCTTTGTTAAAAATGGATAAAATCAACGGATATCCTATTCCCTCCAAAGAAAAAATCAGAAAAGAAATTGCCGAAATAGAGAAATTGGCTCAAAGTACTCCTGGAATATCAAATGTTAGTACTGCAATCGATTTGGATAATTATGTTGTCGACATCAATTTAGATTTCAAGAACATAAGCAATCTTAATGCTGTTTTTTTGAAATTAAAAAACAATAAAAAAGCAGCCATCAAGATCCCCACAGATTATTTTACCTATGCAGGCAAGAAATTTTCTCGAAGCCAGAAAGTGCCCATCAAATCTATCTATGACAAGTTAGGAAAAGCAGATAAAGAAGTTTTTGAGAATGCAAAATACACCTCGATATACAAATTTGATTCTACCATAAAAACAGCTACAAACCCTTATGCTGCCGTCTCCAAAAGTAAAAAAGCTATTAAACTAAACGGCTTTATACTAGACATTATCAAAGGAGATAAAAAAATAGAAAACACAATCACACTTAATTAACACCATGAAAATCTACTTATTATTATTTGTACTCTGCCTTACAGGCTCCATTTACTCACAGGATTTAATTACAAAGGTTCCCGAGAAATCACCGTTTGTAATGTGTTTCAACGGAAAAAATCTAAATGACAAAGTCACCATAAAAACCATCCAAGAATATCCTTGGATGCAAACTTTTCTGGAAAAAGAATTCAAAAATTTCTCTAAAGACTTGAGTCAAACAGGAATCGATTTTCTAAACAATCAATACCAATATTATATCAATAAAGATTCAGTAAAATCTTATGTTGTACTATTACCACTTGCTAACCGTGAACAGTTTGAAAAATTCGTACAATCAAAAAATGGCGACTCGATAAGGATTACCCAAAAAACAAAGTACAGCTCGATTTCAACCTCAAAAACGAGCCATATCGCATGGAATGATAAATTTGCCATTTTGGTAAACGGAACCTACACTATGCCCTACAAATATGACAACTACGAGCAAACAGAAATTGCAGTAGACACTGTAGCAGTTACCGCTGCTCCTGCATACGATTATCAAATTGCCACAGACTCCGTAGCAGTTGCCGTTGCTCCAGCGTACGATTACGAAACCATAGTTTCTGACGAACCAGTTGCAACTCCACCTACAAAAAAAGCAACAAAGTACTCAAAAGGAAAAAAGAAACATTCGAAAGGAAAGAAAAAGAAAAAAAGAAAAAACACTCCAACCATAGCAGCAGCAGTTGAGCCTACAGAAGAAGAAATTTATGCTACAGAAATGGAAGCAAGTACCAAATTGGAAGACCAAAAAATAAAAAAAACAGACTCGATCGAGCAACGCAAGATTCAATCTACTATTGATTTACTTTTTGAAGAAACATTCAATTTCGATAACACTACTGCACAAAAAAACAATGAAATCACCAAAAAAATAGATCCAAAATCGGATGCTTTTGTTTGGATAAATCTAAGTAACCTAACCGAAGAACTCTACAAAGGTTACAATTTTGGAGGTTCACTATCGGGACTAAGTACTTCTGGCATGCTCGATAGTGATTTTTACATGAATGGTTATTTTGAAAAAGACAAAATAAGACTAAGCCAAGTAATGGCCCCAAAAAACGAAGAAACAAAAAAGCTTATCGGCGACATGTTTGAAACCAAAATAAACAAAAACTTACTTAACTATGTGGGCGAAGATGTATTGGCCTATTATTCTATAGCCATGAACACCGAAGCTATCATGAAATACCAATACAGCGTACTGAGAAGCACCTTGACCAACATGTACAAAGTGTATACAAAGGAAGACAAAGCCGACAATATAGACGTTGTAGTAGATGCGCTAGAGATTTTTCTAGACGAAAAAGCAATTTCCGAAATACTGCCTGGCGACGGTATTTTTGTGTTACACGATTTGAAATCGGTACAAAAAGAATACACTACTTATGAATACAATGATGAATACGAAAAGATAGAAAAAAAAGGCATTAAGGAAGAAATTACCCCTGATTTTAGTTTTGTATGCAGCTCTAAAAACGAGACGTTCGTAAACAAGCTTTTGCAACTTCCGTTGCATAAAAAAATGCTTGACAAATTCGATTACAAAAAGAAGGAAGGCTATTATCAGCTTCATTTTGAAAAAAACAATGTACTAGAAGATCTTTATTTTGGCATAAAAAACGGAGTGATAATGATTACCACTTCTAAACAAAATATAGATAATTTGATTCAAAACAAAAAAACAAACCTAAAAGAAAACATCAAGAAAGCAATTTCAAAAAATGCCTCTGCCGTTTGGTTCGATGTCCCGAAGATTTTAGCAAAAACAAAAAAGGCTTACAATAATGAATCTCAAAACAATTATTACGCTATCGCTTTGAAGAATGCTGGCGAAATTGCAATGGAATCTAAATTTAAAAAGGATGCCTTGATCACCGAATCGACCTACACAATCAACGGAGAACACGAAAACAGTTTGCAGTATTTGTTCAACGTAATCAACGAATTGTATTTGGAAAGCAAAAAAGAAAAACCCACCACACAAGAATAAATGAAGGTTGTAAAGCACCCCTTTTTTTGGATTATCATCCTACTCGCCGCTGGAATTTATTGGCTAGGATTTTACAAGCAGTATAATGAAAAATGCATTCATAAAGATGCCGATATCGTTGTGCTGCTTGATGTAAAAAATTGCCGAAACAGCATGCTTTTTTATTACTTAAGCAATCCTTCCAAATGGCGATTCGGATCCGAAGATTCAAAAAAAGGAGTTGCTACACTCTTTAAATCCGGTATAAAAACAGCCGATTATTTTGCTTTCTTCCATATAAAAAGGCAAGCTAAAACAGTTTTTTACTGTGTTGCTGAAATTGCAAACCAAGAAGACTTCTCTAAAATTATAAGCACTTCAAAAAGTACTAAAATAAGTACACAAAACGGATTGATCACTTATTATTCCAGACATTTGGGGCTTTTTATTATTCGATACAAAGACACCCTTTTGTTGACAAATACCGACCAGAAAGATCAAAATATTGCCTTAAAAACGGCCGAAGATTTGTTTTTACATCAACAATATTTAGATTTTACTACAATAAAAAAAACGATTAACACCCAAAATGCGATTACGATTTGGCTACAAAAAAACAGTGCTTTACAAGAAGATGCTATAGTAAACATCAACTTTGACGAGAACAAAATGGAGGCGCATTCGAGTCTTAAATTAGCCCAAGAATTACTTCAAGAAAACACATTCTCTGTTGATGAAAAAGCGCTACTATCTTTGGGATTCAATCTAAAATACAGTCAAAATTGGAAACTCTCAAAAACCAATACTTCAAAAATAAACAAAGCAATTGGCTTTGATGCCGATAGCATCCTTTCGAGAAAACCTACAAAAGCAGTATTAATTCTAAATGAAATTATCGAAAAAAAAGACTCCGCAATAAGTTACGAATATGATGATGATTTTAACCAAATAGAAAAGGTAATTGTCCATAAAACCCGCGAACCTTCGTTTTTGTTTGCAATGCAATGCAAAGACCCAAAAGAAGTTTATACTTATTTAAAGACGCAGAAAGCGATCAATAAGGAGCAAGTATTTGTCAATTTCCCGTTGGCAAAAACAAGCGCTTCAATAATGGGTGATTCTTTTGTTTTGAAAGCGAATTCATCAAATGATCTCAATACTAAAAAGATACGAAAAAGAATCGCTTTTTTACATATAAACTTCAACAAATTACATCAAAAAGAGTGGAATATACTTTTGAAAAGGAATGAAAATTTTGAATTTTTGCAACATTTTAGCTCCTTAGAAATTGACATTACCAAAGAAAAAAACTTAGGGAATTTAGGATTAAACTTGAAAGCGAACAAGAATTTATACGCCGTTTTGTTGGATGGATTTTGAAGAACTTGCCTGAAACTCTCTAAAATTATTTTGTCTTTCGATAAAAAATCGATCCAAATAGAAAACTATCTTTAAATTACGTCTAAACCCGCCATATTGTAAAACGGCGGTTAAACTGATACCCTTCGGGTGAATCCGATACCGAATCAAAAATAGGTATATTTGTTATAAATCACAACTTAAAAAAACAATGAAAAAACATCTTATTAAATCATAAAATTATGTTAACAAAATCGCTGTAAGACTTAATCCCATTGAGATTTCGCCAAGAAACCAAAAAGCTACTAATCCTCCTATAGAGTAATCCTAAAAATGGGGCACTCAGTCAACACAAACTAAACGAAAAAAGCCCCTCACCATTCGTGGTTGAGGGGCTTTTTTCGCCTAGTTTGCTAAATGTTGGCGGATAGTCCTTTATTCGGTTAGACTTAACTTTAAGTGTCCTCCTAAACCTAGCCTAATTATTCTCATTAAAGTAGAAAGTCTTATATCGCTGGTATTATTTTCAATTTTGGATATATACGATTTTGTTGTCCCACACTTTAATGCCAGTTGTTCTTGAGTCATTCCACGCTCTTTTCGCATTTCTTGCAACATAACACCAAGTTCAAAGGTCTCGTATTCTTCTTCATATTTTTCACGAGTTTCGGTTCCTGTTTTTCCGTATTGAGCATCTAAATGTTCCGCAAATGATGTGATTTTTTTATTTTCAGTTTTCATAATCGTTACTTTTTATATTTATCTTCTAAATATTCTGCTTTTAGTTTTTCGGCCATTTTGATTTCTGATTTAGGTGTTTTTTGTGTTTTCTTCTGAAATCCATTTACTAAAACAACAATTTTTCCTTTGTCAAAAAAACTAAAAACTCTAAAAATGTCTGAACCAACTTCAACACGAACTTCAAATATTCCGTCTGAACCTGTCAAATGTT
>JAYVGE010000151.1:0-4282 GCA_043772515.1 Flavobacterium sp.
GAGGGAATGATGGTAGCTACTACGAAACAACCAATTACGCTTATGCCGAATCTCATGAGCCTGGATCTACTTTTAAATTGGTCGATTTGATGGCGATACTCGAAGATAAAGTTGCCGATACAAGTACCGTTTATGATAGCAAAGGAGGAGAGATTAATTATTATGGTAGAATGGTAAGAGATTCTCATAAAGGAGGTTACGGCAGAATTTCTTTGGCACGCGGATTCGAAGTTTCTTCGAACACCGTAATGGTTCAGGCAGTTTATAATAATTACAAAAATAATCCATCAAAATTTGTCGATCATATTAATTCGTTTGGGTTGAATAAAAAAATCGGATTGTCTATGCAAGGAGAAGGAAGACCTTATATACCTCAACCGAAAGATAAAAGTTGGTCGTCTGTTTCGCTCCCGTGGATGGCTTTTGGTTACGGTGTTTCGTTAACTCCTTTGCAGACCCTTACGTTTTATAACGCTGTGGCGAATAATGGTGAAATGGTCAAGCCACAAATGGTTTCTGAAATAAAAGAATGGAATAAAACCATCAAAAAATTCGACAAACAGATTATAAATCCAAGTATTTGTTCAAAAGAAACCATCAAAAAATTGAAGGCAGTTTTGTTGAATGTTGTAAAAAAAGGAACTGGTCAAAAGTTGTATTCTAAAGATTTTTCGATGGCAGGAAAAACGGGTACAGCACAAGTTGGCTACGGCAAAGGTAAAGGCACGGGGTCTGGAATGTATTATTCTTCTTCATTTGTAGGGTATTTTCCGGCAGAGCAACCTAAATATTCTTGTATTGTGGTGATACACAAACCCAATACAGCCAAAAATAATTTTTATGGAGCCGACGTTGCGGGACCCGTCTTTAAGCGTATAGCACAAAAAATATTTACAGACGCACCTTCTACAAACGAAATAAAAAAACTAGACAAAAAAATACCCAAACAAGAGCGAGATTACGATTCTTATTTTGCTAAATCTGAAAAATTGCAAAAAACGATTCCTAACGTAAAAGGAATGTCTGGTATGGATGCTGTTGCTTTATTAGGAAATTTAGGAATGAAAGTTAGAGTCAAAGGTTTAGGTAAAGTAAAAAAACAATCGCTCGAAGCGGGTCAGAATATAATAAAAAACACAACTATAATATTAGAATTATCGTGATAAAACTAAAAGACATAGTACATAAAGTAACTATCGAAGCGGTAAAAGGTTCGGTAGAAATTGCTATCAACAGAATAGATTTCGATTCTAGAAAAATCGTTACAAATGATGTTTTTATAGCCATTCGTGGTTCTGTTTCAGATGGGCATAATTACATAGAAAAAGCAATACAATTGGGTGCTGTAGCAATAGTTTGCGATGTGTTTCCAGAAACCATTGTAGACCAAGTGACTTATATTTTGGTAAAAGATACCAATACAGCGCTTGCTTTTATGGCCGCTAATTATTTCGGAAATCCTTCAGAGGAGCTCCAGTTGGTTGGTATTACAGGTACCAATGGTAAAACGACAATTGCTTCTTTGTTGTACCAATTATTCCACAATGCAGGTTTTAAGGTTGGGTTACTTTCTACAGTAAAAATTGTAGTAGGCGAGATAGAATACAAAGCGACGCACACTACTCCAGATTCGATCATGATTAATCAATACTTGAGAGAAATGATTACCAACGGAGTCGAATATTGTTTTATGGAGGTTAGTTCTCACGGAATTCATCAAAAAAGAACAGAAGCCTTGCGATTTGTAGGAGGCGTTTTTACCAATCTCACCCACGATCATTTAGATTATCATCCGACTTTTGCAGAATATAGAGATGTAAAGAAAAAGTTTTTTGATAATTTGCCCAAAACGGCTTTTGCCTTAATAAATAGTGATGACAAAAATGGTGCTGTGATGTTACAAAATACAGTAGCAAAAAAGTTGACATATGCTTTAAAATCGTATGCCGATTACAAAGCACAAATCCTCGAAAACCAATTGTCGGGTTTGTTACTAAAAATTAACGGAAACGAAGTTTGGGTAAAATTAATTGGCAATTTTAATGCTTACAATCTATTGGCAATCTACGGAACAGCTGTAGAATTAGGATTGGATAGTCTAGAAGTACTTCGATTGCTATCTGATTTAGAAAGTGTTTCGGGACGTTTTCAATACATTGTTTCAGCAACCAATATCACAGCAATTGTCGATTATGCACATACTCCGGATGCTTTAGAAAACGTGTTGAAAACCATTGATGCCATTCGTACCAAAAACGAACAATTGATTACCGTTGTAGGTTGCGGAGGAAATAGAGATACGACTAAGCGACCAATTATGGCCAACATTGCTTCGGAAAGGAGTGATAAAGTAATTCTTACTTCTGATAATCCCAGAAACGAAGAACCGGACGCTATTATAAATGAAATGGAAAAAGGAGTTGCTGCTCAGAATTACAAAAAAGTGTTGGCGATTACCGATAGAAAACAGGCCATAAAAACGGCTTGTCAATTGGCTCAACCCAATGATATTATCTTGATTGCAGGAAAAGGACATGAAACTTACCAAGAAATAAAAGGAGTTCGTCATGATTTTGACGACATGAAAATAGTTAAAGAATTTTTAGAACAACTAGGAAAATAAGGATTTAATAGTTTTTTTGCTTGTTTGGTTAACCAAATAAGCAAAACAACAATTATCCCAATAACCAAATAAAAAAAGAGATATGCTGTATTATTTATTTGAATATTTAGACAAAATAATGGATGTTCCTGGAACAGGCGTTTTTCAATACATCACTTTTAGATCGGCATTGGCTCTTATGCTTTCTTTGTTGCTTTCTACTATTTACGGAAAAAGAATTATTAGTTTCTTGCAAAGACAGCAAGTAGGCGAGACTGTTCGGGAATTGGGATTGGCAGGACAAAACGAAAAAGCGGGTACGCCTACAATGGGAGGACTCATTATTATATTTGCCACGTTGGTGCCAGTTTTACTTTTTGCTAAACTACAAAATATTTATATAATCTTGCTAATTGTTACTACTTTGTGGATGGGGACAATTGGTTTTATTGACGATTACATTAAGATTTTTAAAAAAGACAAAGCAGGTTTAAAAGGAATTTTTAAGGTTTTTGGACAAGTTGGTTTGGGATTAATAGTTGGTTCTGTTCTTTATTTTAGTCCACAAGTAACGGTTCGTACAGATACTGGAAAAGTAGATATTTATAAATCCAATAGCATCAATGTGATTTCTCAAGCACCAGTCGAAGAGAAATCTACGGCTACAACAATTCCTTTTTTTAAAAATAATGAATTCGATTATGCCGAGTTATTGGCTTGGACTGGCGAAGGATACGAAAAATGGGCTTGGCTGATTTTTATTCCTGTTGTTATTTTTATCATTACTGCGGTTTCCAACGGGGCCAACTTAACCGATGGTATCGACGGATTGGCTGCCGGAACTTCGGCAGTTTCGGTTCTGGCATTAGGGATATTTACTTTTGTTTCTGGAAATATTATTTTTTCTAATTACCTCAATATAATGTACATCCCCAATTCGGGAGAGATGACTGTTTTTATAGCCTCATTTGTTGGGGCATTAATAGGGTTTCTTTGGTATAATTCCTATCCAGCATCTGTTTTTATGGGGGATACGGGAAGCTTGACCATCGGGGGAATTATTGCGGTTCTTGCGATTGCTGTTAGAAAAGAGATGCTGATTCCTTTGTTGTGCGGGATATTTTTGGTCGAAAATTTCTCTGTAGTCTTGCAAGTGGCTTACTTCAAATATACTAAAAAACGCTTTGGAGAAGGACGTAGAATTTTTCTTATGTCGCCATTGCACCATCATTATCAGAAAAAAGGATACCACGAAAGTAAAATTGTTACCCGTTTTTGGATTGTTGCCATAATGCTCGCCATTTTGTCAATCGTTACGTTAAAATTAAGATAAGTTTCAATCAGAAATTAAAAATCTTGAAATTAAAGAAAATATTATTCAACAAAAATCATTTCTTTTTGCCGTATAGGATAATTAATTTATAGAAATATTTAACCACTGAAAAAAAGGAATTTGTTTTGAGTAAACAAATTTTAAGAAGTGGAACGTCTATTGGGGTAAACATTGAAGAATCAATAGGTGGGCGTTCTGATAAAGAGTTTTTATTTAAACTGGAGATTTCATACAAAAAAGCAAGAGAAACAATTTATTGGTTAAAATTATTAAAAGAAACAGATAATATTTCGATTAATGAATTTGGATCTATTAGTGTTGAAGCCGAAGAAATTTGAAAAATATTA
>JAYVGE010000152.1:0-4272 GCA_043772515.1 Flavobacterium sp.
CAAAATTATTGCTATTATGAGTAGTGAATATGCTCAATTATATGGCGTAGACAAAGAAACTCTTATCTTTAATAAAATATGTTATTTTGTAAAAAAACATCATGACAAACTGGAAAACAAGAAAAGATTTAAACAATTGATAAAGTTTTGAAACAGGCGGTTAATGATTTTATCTACTTTAATTTGAGAATTCTAAAATCATAATTTCGTTTTTTTTAAATTGGTTTATAGAATTTGGGTTGTAAATCTAAAGATTCATTTTGTAAAATTATAGATCTAGTTATTCTTAATAGATTACATTTGCACCTTTTTTAAAGTACATCAAATCATGCTAGACAACAAATCAATATTAATAACTGGAGGGACTGGTTCTTTAGGGAAAGCATTAACAATGCATATTTTTTCAAAATATCCTAATGTTAAGAAAGTAATCATTTTATCAAGAGACGAGCAAAAACAGTTTCAAATGGCACAAGAATTTCCTGAAAAGGATTTTCCGCAAATTCGTTTCCTTTTAGGTGATGTTAGAGATCAAGAACGATTGGTTCGTGCCTTTCAGGGTGTTGATGTTGTGATTCATGCCGCGGCTATGAAACATGTACATTTAGCTGAATATAATCCTGACGAATGTATCAAAACAAATATTGGTGGAGCCCAACACGTAATTAATGCTGCTTTACAAACCAGTGTTTCTAATGTTGTGGCATTATCTACAGACAAGGCTTGTGCCCCAATCAATTTATATGGCGCAACAAAATTAACCTCAGATAAATTATTCGTAGCCGCTAATAATATAAGAGGAAGCAACCCGATTAAATTTTCTGTTGTCAGATACGGTAATGTAATGGGATCTAATGGTTCTGTTATACCGTTTTTTATGAATAAGAAAAGTGAAGGAAAACTACCTATCACAGATGTTGCGATGACCCGTTTTAATATTTCTTTGCAAGGTGGAGTTGATATGGTGATGCACGCCATTGAACACGCTTGGGGCGGTGAAATTTTCATACCTAAAATTCCTTCTTACAACATTATTGATGTTGCAGAAGCCATTGCACCAGAATGTACTTTGGATATAGTTGGGATTCGCCCTGGCGAGAAAATTCATGAAGAAATGATTACTTCATCAGATTCATATAACACATTTGATTTGGGTAAATACTTCATTATTTTACCCGCTGTACCAAATTTTGATTTAGAAAAATACATCACTTTTTTCCAAGCCAAAAAAGTAGAGCAAGGATTCAATTACAATTCCGGAACCAATACAGAATGGGAAACGGTTGACTCTTTAAGAATGTTGATTAAAGAGCATTTATATGCTGATTTTACAGTTTAAAATATGAAAAATTATAGTATTCCATACGGTCGCCAAAACATTACTCCAGAAGATATTTTGGCTGTAACTGAAACTTTAATTTCTGATTTTCTAACGCAAGGGCCTAAAATTGAAGAATTTGAAGAGGCTTTTGCAAAATATATTGGATCTAAGTATGCAGTATCCGTTTCAAATGGGACGGCCGCTTTACATTTATGTGCGATTGCATTATTCAAAGAGGGTGGAGGTAAAGTAATAACCACTCCCATTACTTTTGCGGCTTCCGCAAATTGTATAAAATATTGTGGTGGTGAAATAGATTTTGCGGATATTGATCCAGACACCTATCTTTTGGATATCAATAAAGTAAAAGACCTATTAGAAGCCTCTCCTAAAGGCACATATCAGGGGATTATTCCAGTAGATTTTGCGGGTAGAGCTGTTGATTTGGAAGCGTTTAAAGAATTAGCCAATCAATACGGTTTGTGGATTATTGAAGATGCTTGTCATGCTCCAGGTGGAAGTTTTAATAATTCAAATAATGAAACGCAAAATTGCGGAAATAGTAATTATGCAGATTTGGCTATTTTTTCTTTCCATCCAGTGAAACATATAGCATGTGGTGAAGGTGGTATGATTACAACCAATGATGAAGTTTTATATAAAAAACTTTTGAAATTACGTACACATGGTATCACAAGAGACGTATCACAATTTGAAAATTCTAATGATTTTGCAAGTGGAACTACAACAGAAAACACGGATTATCCAGCTTGGTATATGGAAATGCAAATGTTGGGGTATAATTATAGATTAACCGATTTTCAGGCGGCATTAGGAATTAGTCAATTGCAAAGAGCAGATGCTGGTTTAAAAAGAAGAAAAGAAATTGCATCTAATTACTTCAATGCATTTAAAAATAAATCATTCATAAAGGGGCAGTCAGGAGTTATTGAAGGACATGCCTACCACTTATATGTTATTGAAGTTGAAGATAGATTGAATTTATATAATTTTTTAAGAAAAAATAAAATATACACACAAATACATTATATCCCTTGCCATTTAATGCCGTATTATAAACAATTTGGTTGGAAAGAAGGCGACATGCCTATTGCTGAACAATATTATAAAAACTGCATTAGTTTGCCAATGTATCCTACTTTGACAGAAGAGGAACAAGATTTTGTAATTGAAAAAGTAATCACCTATTTTAAGTAAGTAATTGATTAGTATGACGAATTTAATTTTAGGGACGGTTCAAATGGGTTTGGATTATGGTGTAAACAATAATTATGGGAAGATTTCTTTTCAAAATTCTTGCGATATCCTAAATAAAGCTTTTGAATTAGGAGTAAATACATTAGATACTGCGGAAGCTTATGGCAATGCACATCAGGTAATTGGGGATTTTCACAAATTGAATCCCAATACTAAATTTAAGATAATTACAAAAATTCCACACGATGCAGATTTTTCTGATATTGAAGAAATAGTAAAAAAATATATTACTGATTTAAATGTGAATTCGATTGAAACACTAATGTTTCATTCTTTTGAATCGTATAAAAAATATAAAAAGGATTTTGGTCTTTTACTAAAATTACAAGAACAAGGATTAATTCAGTTTATTGGGGTTTCTGTTTATACCAATGAGCAAATTGAATACCTTTTGAACGATGCCAATGTTGATGTTGTTCAACTGCCTTATAATTTATTGGATAATGAATGTAAGCGAGGTACGATTTTATGTAAACTGGACGAATCTGGAAAAATTATCCACACGCGTTCCGCATTTTTGCAAGGATTGTTTTTTAAAGACCCTTCAGATGAAAATCTAATAGTTCAAAATTTAAAAAACGAATTGCAACAATTGTCTCATATTGCGATTGATAATAATGCTTCAATGACCGATCTTGCGTTGAGCTATTGTTTGAGCAATTTTTATATTGATAATGTACTAATTGGTGTCGATTCGGTAGAACAATTAACAGCCAATGTTGTTGCTTCTAAATTTAAATTAAACCCAAAAATAATATCAAAAATCAACACTATTAATGTTGAAAATAGTGACTTATTAAACCCTTCTTTATGGTAAATAAAGCAATAATCATTACCCAAGCCAGAACAGGAAGTACAAGATTGCCTGGGAAAGTCTTAAAAGAAATTAAAGGAAAATCACTGCTTCAAATTCATTTAGACAGATTAGCGGAATGTCGAAATGTGTCTGAAATTATTGTGGCGACTACCGTAAATACCGAAGATGAAATCATTTTTGACAAAGCGATTGAATGGGGATTTAGTGCGTCAAGAGGATCGGAAAATGACGTGTTAGATCGTTTTTATCAGGCTGTGAAAGACAAAAAAGCCGATTGGATTGTTAGAGTAACTTCAGATTGTCCGCTTATTGATCCCATTTTGGTAGATCAAGTGATAGCATTCGTTCAGGAAAATGACAAAGATTATGGTTCAAATACCTTAATCGAAAATTTTCCTGACGGACAAGATATTGAAGTTTTTAAATTTTCTTCCTTAGAAAAGGCATGGAGCAATGCCCAGCTTTTATCCGAAAGAGAGCATGTTACACCATATATTAGAAATAATTCAGACTTAAAAGAAGGTGATTTATTTCAAGCTATCAATTTTCCGTGTGCATCAGATTATTCTAAGATAAGAATGACAGTCGATGAAATCAGGGATTTTGAATTGATAGAAATACTAATCGATAAATTAGGAACAGAAGAATCTTGGTTGGATTATACCAATTATATTATTGAAAATGATTTAACCAAGGTAAACGATCAAATTATTAGAAATGAAGGGCTTCTAAAGTCCTTGAAAAATGATAACTAATGGGAAAAGGACAAGAATTATATAAAAAAGCAAAAACATTAATTCCCGGAGGCACCATGTTGCTTTCCAAAAGACCAGAAATGTTCTTGCCAGACCAATGG